>CAMWRO010000043.1 GCA_947176615.1 uncultured Porphyromonadaceae bacterium | reverse complement strand
CACCAAGGAGGTGGCCGGTCATTGACTTGGTAGAGCTGATGTTGAGCTTGTGGGCATAGTCACCGAATACCTCAACGATAGCCTTGATTTCAGAGATGTCACCGACGGGTGTCGATGTGCCGTGCACATTGATATAGTCGATGTCTTCGGGTTTCATGCCAGCATCTTCGAGGGCGTTCTTCATCGAGAGGATTGCGCCGAGACCCTCGGGATGGGTAGCGGTGAGGTGGTGAGCGTCAGCGCTCATGCCACCGCCGGCAACCTCGGCATAAATCTTGGCACCACGGGCGAGAGCGTGTTCAAGTTCTTCAAGAACAAGCACAACCGAACCTTCGCCCATCACGAAACCGTCACGCGATGCGCTGAAGGGGCGCGATGCTGTCTCGGGCGAATCGTTGCGGGTCGAGAGGGCGTGCATAGAGTTGAAACCGCCCACACCGGCAGGATAGATGGCAGCTTCGGCACCACCGGTAACGATGGCGTCGGCCTTGCCGAGACGGATCAGGTTGAATGCGTCGATAATGGCATTGTTGGATGACGCACAGGCTGAAACGACACCGAAGTTAGGACCGTGATAGCCATATTCCATCGAGACGTGGCCCGATGCGATGTCGGCAATCATCTTGGGGATGAAGAAGGGATTGTATTTGGGACCCTGATCCTCGTGAACGGCATAGTATCCGGCTTCTTCTTCAAAAGTGTGAAGACCGCCGATACCGGCAGCGATGATAACGCCTACGCGGTTCTTGTCAAGGTTCTGAGCCTCCTCCATGCCTGAATCGGCGACTGCCTGACGGGCAGCGACGAGTGCATACTGGGCATAAAGGTCAAGCTGACGCGCCTTGCGGCGGTCAAAATGGTCGGCTGCATTGAAATTCTTGACTTCGCAGGCAAACTGGGTCTTGAATTTAGAAGCGTCAAAGTGGGTGATGGGGGCGGCACCGCTCTTACCGGCAACAGCGGCCTCCCAAGTGGTGTCGACATCATTACCGATGGGGGTAATGGCACCGAGACCGGTGACAACAACTCTTTTTAATTCCATGTATATAAGATAGGAGAAAGATGTTAGTTAATAGAGGGAAGTGTAAATATACCGAATAGGCTCCTCCGGCCGTAAAGGTGGGAAGAGCCCTGTGACAGCCCGATTATGGGAACTGTGATTCTTACTTGTTAGCAGCTTCGATGTAATCGATAGCGTCCTTTACAGTCTTGATGGTTTCAGCCTGATCGTCGGGGATAGTGATGCCAAATTCTTTCTCGAATTCCATGATGAGCTCAACGGTATCGAGGCTATCGGCGCCAAGATCCTTAGTGAATTCTGCAGTTTCAGTTACTTCGTTCTCGTCAACGCCGAGTTTATCAACGATAATAGCTTTAACGCGTGATGCAATTTCAGACATAGTTTAAGTTTTTTATGATTAATAAATTTCTTTTTCGCGGTGCAAAGTAAGCAAAAAATCTTTAATTATTAAAACTTTCGGCCATTAAAGTTGTTAATGAGGCTGTTTTTTTATTCCAAAGCCGCTATTTAAGCCGTTGCCTTAGTGAATATTGAATGTAATCGGCAGCGTGTACCACACATTGACCGGTTTGCCGCCCACCGTCCCGGGATTCCATTTGGGCATGGCCTTGACGACTCTTACCGCCTCCTTGTCCAAGTCGGCATCCACGCTGCGGACGATTTTCGTTTCACCGATAGAACCGTCGGAAAGGACGACAAACTGAACAACCACGCGCCCTTTTACTTTTCTCTCAGCCGCCATCGGTGGATATACTATATTTTTTGCCAGCCAGCTATACAGTCCGGCCTCACCTCCGGGGAAAGAGGGAGCGACCTCGGCGTGGCTGACAATTTCGGCAGAAGATGCCGCGACAACTGCCTGCTTGTCCCCCTCTTTGACAAGAGGCTCGGTCTGTTTTCGCAACTGAATACCGCCCCATTTGCCATCGGGAGATATATCTACATTAAATTGCACATACCCTCCTGAAAACGGATTGGCGACGAGCATTATCTCAAATCCCCCGACGGGATGGGAACGTTCAAGCAGCTTGGAAAGGTCGGCATCGGTCATCTTTGACAGATTGACTGTCAGCGACCCGTTGCCGTTTCCATCATCGGCATCAACGACGTAGGATGACGGATAACCCATGTAGGTATTCTCCAATTCATCACCGAATTCAAACCCTCGGGCATCATCCACCTCGGTGAGATAACCTGAAAACCGGAGCGGCAAAAACACCTTGCCGTCAATGAGTTTTCCGACAAAAAGGCCCTCGGGGTCTTCCGGCGACTCCTGCACATGCGCCATAAAAAGGCACAACCCGTCATACCGTCCACCTTTCCTGATGTAAAGCATCTGTTTCTGATAACCGTTGGCATAATAATTGTCGGCAGTCAGGGACAGGGATGGCTTGATGGTGCAGAATGACTGCTTGACCCACACAGGATAATATCTGCCAATCGGGTCAAAATAGGCCAGTCTGACCCACAGGTCAGCACTTTCGTCACGACCTGTCAGAGGGAATATTTCTTTTCCGCCGCCCTGTACAGGCCGGAGCACAGAAGTCGCACCCTGTCCCCATTTCATGGTGCCGTAACCGCAACCATCCTCACCCGAATCCTCACACATCAGCCTCGGGGCCGATGCCGACGGTTCTTTTCTGAGATTGACACCTGTCCCTTCTATCCGCACCCAGTCAGTCAGACCTTCAGGCAGATAAAAATCAATATTGTTTTCCACAGCAGATAACGAGCCTGCGGCCAAAAGCGTGACAAGACACGCGGTCATTAATTTCTTCATACTTTATTAAGTGTGCTTATTATAACATTAAGTGTGCTTATTATAACCTATGAATAAGATTCCAAGTGCGGCACATGTCTTTACAATATTGACAATCAGCCACGCATTGGCGGAGAGAGGCAAAAGACCTATCAGTGAGAACAGTATCACAAATGCTACAAACAGGATTTTTACAAATCGCGCAATATTGCATGAAAACGCGAGAATCAGACAGCCGATAACATACAGCAGATTCCCGACAATGTCCCACACGATGCGATTCTGCATACTGGCATTTAAATCGTCGAGAGAACCGGTTGACAATAGGCCGGCAATTCCCCATATATCAATCAGTGTGCAGACTATAAGACACAGTGCGCCCGCAACTATTGCTGACCGCCACTTCCTAACCAATGCCAATATTGCGACTGTCACAGAATATATAAGGGAAACAGACATCGAGACAAGTACAAGAGGATTGAATGAGACAGTTCTTTCCTCTCCATACCCATTGCTGAATGAGACGTATTTTGCAGGTATAAGTCCTGCCATGCCAAGCATGTTGATAACTCCCGACAGAATTATTATCAGGAGGATTCCCGTGATTATCCAACGGGGAGCTTTTTCCGAGGCCATAGCGTTATTTCTTTTTAATATATACAAATCGGCTTTTCGCGCCTTCTTCAAAAATGAGAGTATCACCGTCGCATTTCACAATAGCGGCCTCAGTCGTGCCGTCCATAGATTTCCATTTGGGCGAATGATAAAACAGGGAATCGTTACGCAGACTCCACACGACATCATCGGCACGGTAGCAAGGATCACCACTTGAATCACCGTATTCCCCGCCGCCGTCAGCCGTCAGCACTAAGAATAATGGCGCAGACTTGTAACGTGACCATGTCACACCTTCGTCTTCTGAAGTATCGACATATTTCAAATTCCAATAGCCGACCAAATCGTTTTCACAGTATCTGTGATCAGCGTATTTTTCACAACCGGCCACCGACATCAGCAATGCGACGGCTGTCAGGTTTAAAAACAATCGTTTCATGTGTTTCATGTGTTTCGTGCCAAAGATAATCCTTTAGCACGATGCAAAGGTAATCAATTATTTTGATTTCGAAAAAATGATATTACGGAGAATAGAAAAATGAGGGGGTTGCGAAACCGCAACCCCCGGCTATTCATAGAATAATCCTTACGGATTAAATATTACTCGGGGCAAAACTCAGTTTTGCAACACCCTCATTTTTCTATCGTTAGGATATCAGCGGGAGATTATTCGTTAAGGAGTGCCTTTACCTCGGGAGCGAGATATTCGTTAAGCTCGTAGGGGTAGACGGCGACGTCGATGTTGCCCATCGAATAGGGGGCGATGTCGTAGGGGTTGAAGTGGAACACGATTACATCATTGTTGATGTAAGGCTGCCCGGGCGAGGTGAACTGCGACACAAATATCCCCGCGCTTTCGAGCTGTGACGGATTGACGCCGAGCTGACGGGCAAGACCGCTTTGGACGATAGAAAGAACCTCTTTTTCGCTACCTGCGCGGAACATGTTTTCAGCCGTCAGGACGCAACCACGGGAAAGGTCGTAGGTAAAGGGATGACTCGCACCGTAGGGATGCGCGCCGCCGGTGTAGGCAAAGGCTGAAATCTGATATGTCACCATCTGCTCGTTGACCTCTACAAGGGTCGCGGTGACGTCGTAGAAATAGGGAGCGGCGTCATCACCTCCGGGGATAGAGTCAATGGCGTTGCACTCGGAGTCATCTCCGATGAATGAAGTATCGGCTATGTAGCCTGAAATTATCTTGTCGATATTGCGCTCGGCGACTTTGTCTTTACCAAACGAATAGCTGACAATGGTGTCCTGAAGTGACGCGATGTCAAAATCACCGATTCGTTCAGGCCATTGAATCGAGGTGCTGACATCAATGTAAACGGTGTCACCATACACGTCGGTCTGATAAAACTTTTCAGCTGATTTCACAGTCAGATTGACGTCGAAGTTCCGCACTCCGCCAGTCGAGGATGACCCCGAACCACTGTTGCTGCCACACGAAACAGCCATCAAGGCTGCCACACATCCCACGAGGGGCAAATAGATTTTCTTCATATCCTGATATTTTGCTTTTTACAATAACAACCATAGGTTGCTTTTTATTGTTCAATCATTCAACTTTTACAATCGAGCCTGCGGAGTGGGCGGTAAGCTGCGGGGCATACTGGCTCTGAACAGTCGTTATGCCCGAGGCATATTCGCCGGCGTTGTTGACCCACATGTCGTAGCCGATCTGATAGGTTCCCTTGGGAAGATGATCGATAAAAATCTTGGTGGCCGAGTCGCGGTTTTCACGATAGAAGTAGATGCCTTCGGTGAAAATCGGTGTCGGGAGCTGCTCGACAGGCTCGAAACATGCGGGACGGTCGTCGACGATAGCGACATAGTCCATGTCACGGCCAACCTTGATTGTCAACAACACGCGCACCTTGTTGCCGGTGGCGAGGGGTCCGGAAATCTCGGCGGTGGTGACTCCGTCGGGGGTGGAATTTACAAGCAACAGTTTTTTCTCGACCGACACAGCGTCGCAAGAGGCAGCCTTGACATCGGCCATTACATCGGTGAACTGACAGTAGACAGCACCCCATGACGGAGCATCGCCGGGTTTGTTGACCGAAAGTGTCGCTCCCGAGGGGGAGAGACTGGAAATGTCAGTGCGGAAATAGCCTGTAATTTTCTCAACCTTGTCAGGCTCGACAACGCTCTCCCCTACTCTGACTGTCACCCCTTGAGCGGGAGCGACCCAGCGTCCCGAGGTGGTGAGTATCGACGCGATTACTTCGGTCGTGGTCACGGATGTACCCCAGTCTTTGGCCTCTTTCTGAAGGATAAGCCACTGGCGAATCATGTCGATGTCCTTGCAGCCGGGGTCAACGGCATGGAACGCCTCCAGCAGCACGGCGGTGGTTCCAACCTTATCCATCGACCAGAGGGTCATGTTGTCGAGCGACGGCCACCACATTCCCTTGGCGGGAGAAGTTTCGGCATACTGACGCAACGATTCTATAATCTGCCCGGCGACACCCTTGTTGCCACGATTGGCAAGAATGAGCGCGTAGACACCCTTGTCAAAAATAGAGCCTTTCTTCCATTCGGCCACGATGCGCTGCACCATCGCATTGCTGACGGCCGCGGCTGCGGTCGACTGCTTGACATCGGGGTAAAGAGTGCGCAGATAGGTATAAAGAGTATAGTCTCCCTTGGGATACTCGCGGTAAGCCTTTGCAGTCTCCTCGTCAATCCACTTGACGGCGCGGGTCATCATGGCGCGGAGGTCGGAATTGTCGGGTAGATAGCCGAGAGCGGCAAGACGGCCCATCATGAGGAGAATATTCTCGGTAGACCACTGCGATGCCTCGCTGCACTTGTCATACCACGCCCATCCGCTGCCGCGTTCAAGTCGCTTGAGCAATGCGATAGAGGTCGAGTAGACATTCTTTATCTGCTTTTTGTCAAAGAGGAGCGACAGGCGGGTCATGCGCTCGGTATCGCTGCGGGCATCCATCATCCACGGGGTGGCGTTGAGCAGCACAATCTTCAGGTCGGCGTTGCGTTCAAGCATCGACACGAGGGTCGAGTCGCTGCGGTCGCTGCGCTGCCACTCGCGGAGGGCATCGGCAATGACTGGATTGGAGCGGAGCAGGCCGTCGGCAATGGCAGCCGAGAAGATTGATGCGCCGGCCTCGTTGGCGGTCGACGGTTCGAGATTGAGCAGTCCCGGCAGGGCGGTGACAACATACCATGCAGGATTTTCGCAGAACTGGAGTGTAACGCGGGCATCGGCAGGCATCGAGGGGAGTTTCAGCGAGAAATCGGCCTCGGAGGGTTGCAGATAGAACGGCACGGTCTCGATAACCGGGGTTGTCGACGGCTGAACGGGGATGAGCGACTGCTCGCCGTCGGCAAAATCGGCAGTAGATGACTTGACTCGATAGCCGATGAACGGACTGTCCATCGGGACAGAGAGTGTGGTCGAGACAGTGGCCGACTTGCCCGGCTCGATGACATCGTCGCTCGACTGAGAGGCTGTCACCGCGCCTGACACGGCATCGAAAATCTCGACAACGGTATGGACTGCCTGCACGCTGTCACTGTTGTTCATCACCGAGGCGAGTATCACGGCCCGGTCGCCGGTGCGGAGGAATCGGGGCAGATTGGGCTGCACCATAATCGGCTTGTTGGCAAGCACGGTAGTGGACGCAGTGGTGGTCAGCAATTTGTCGGTGAACGCGAGAGTGTTGAAACTCCATGTGGTATTGGCATTGGGGACAGTGAACGAGAACGACAGGCGGCCGTCGGCATCGGTAGTCAGCATCGGACGGAAGAACGCAAGCGAAGTCTCCCCGTCACGATAAGTGAAGGGGGTCTCCCGAGGACCTTCCTGCGCGGATGAAGTCACAACCGCTGACTCGGCAAGCATTCCACCCGTGCCTTGAATCATCATCGGGGCTGAATCCATATCAGCTGCAAATTCCTCCTCAACAACAGCCTCTGCCTTATGCTCTCTGACTACGTTTAAATCATCAGTTCCCGCTCCGGCATTATAAGCGGTGGCTTTCATGGTGCCGCGCAGACGCATGTTGTTGAAACGGTACATCGCGCGCACTCCGAATCCCATATTCCACAGTTCAAAATGAGGGTCGGTTATAGATACACACTTTAACTGCTTAGAACCGGGAGCTGCCACCCAAGAGTGAGAGGTGGAAGATAATGAAGGACCATTTATATGGAATCCGGGGGTAAAGCCTGTCCGCGGGTATAACCGCCAGCTTTGTTTTGCCAAAGCATCGAGCGCCTGATTATACATGTCAAGAATAACAGCGGAGCGAGTGCCGTCACCTTTTTCGTCCTTGACACGGAATGTCCATGTTTCCTGACTGCCCGGAACGACATGGTCGCGGAATGTCTCGATTTCAAATTCTATTGACGGTTTCGGTTCTGCAACCTGTACCTCATAAGAATTTTGCGCGGTCTGATAATTACCGACACACAACACAGAAAGACCGGCATCCCTGACATCGGATGGAAGTGAGACAGGAAGGGTGTGCATACCGGCAGGAGCCTTTACCCACTTTTGCTCAATCATCTCACCGGCCGAGGTAAGCGTCACGAGCAGATGGGCGTCAAAGCCGGTGGCATAGAGCAACCGGCCTTTCTTACCTTTTTCCACTTTCAGTGTCACACCCTGCGGAGTCCAGAACAGCTCGTCGGGGACGGGCGAAAGAGCGTCGGTCGGACGGTAAAGAATCACGTTGTCAGTGACAGCATCGGCAAGCGACGGATTGTCAAGAGTCAAAACGAGTTCGTATCGGCCCGATTTCACAGCCGAGAAATCAACAACAGGTTTCGGGCCGGTGAAAGTTCCTGACGCGACAGTGTCTTTTCCGGCAACAAGGCGGTAGTTGACCGGCAGCGAGATAACGCTGTCGTTGTAGTCCACGACCTTTACATCGAGACTGACAGGGCGGGAAATATCATAATTGTTTTCAATCAAGGATTCAATCGAGTAACGGGTACCTGTCATAAACCTCGTCGAGGCATCCTGACTCTCGCCTGTCGACGACAGCGCGGTAAAATTGGCCGTGAACACTCCGCCGGGAATGGGAGAATTTTCAAGAATGTCGGCTGAGACAACAGCGGAGAACGAGCCGTCGGGGCCTGTCGTCACCTCGGTCGAATAGAATGAGACGGGACGCGAGTAGTTGCGCCACCAGACAATCGAGCGGGAGGCTGAGAGGTCGATGGTCACGCGTGCATCGGAAACCGGGAAACCGGAATAGGTCATTACCTTGCCGCGCAGAGTGACAGCACCCGCAGCGGGGACATCTTTCTCGACCGGGAGCGCGGTCACTTGGAATGTCGGGAGCTTGTAATCGGAGACCATGAAAGAAATTTGGCCCTCATCAAAGCGTATGTTGAAGTTTCCGGTCATGCTCTCGGCAGGTATGCGGAAGGTGCCGTGAACGCGGCCAAAGTCATCGGTGACGAGCTTCAAGGTATCAATCGATTCATAGGAGGCGTTGCGCAGAATGGCGGTGACAGGGGTATTTTTCTTCACCCGGCGTTCATTTCCGACCGACTTATACTCATAGACGACCGCCACCCACTCGACCGAATCACCGGGGTGATAGATGGGGAGCGAGGTGTAACCTTGTATCGCTGTAATCCATTTTTCATCGGGATTATAGCCGCGGTTATTCCAGATGCTAATCGGCTCGGCAAATTTATCGGTTCCTTTCGATGCGAGAATCTTGCACCAAGAATCGGTCGAGAACGGGAAAGAACCGTTATTGTCGGTGCGGCCGATTTCCTCGGTCTTGGGGATGTTGCGCTGCTCGGTATACTTCGTCAGTTTGGCATTGGATACAGGCGTGCCGTCGAGAGGGTCGATGACCCACAGTCGGGACTCCATGAAAGTAGAGGAGGCAAGACTCAGGCGGGTAACATGGATTTTGCTGTAACGTTGTTTTTTCTCGGCGATGCCGTCAATTACCGGCACGACGATATAATTTCCGGTCGAGGGAAATGAGAACTCGACAGTGCGGTAAAGGTTAAATGGACGCTCGCCCGAGAATGTGACCGGGATTGAGCGGACGAGTTTGTGGGACTGCGCGGGATTATATGTGTAGGTCTCGTCGGCAACTGACGACGATGAGACATCATATATATTAATGTGGGCCGAGGTGACATTGCGGGAGGTCACTGTAATCTTCACCGTCGCGCCGGGGGCGGCACATTCGGGCAAACGGACGCTGATATTGCGGCTGTTCAGCGAGTTGAGAATATTTTTGAGACAATTTATGCCCGCATAGGCCGGGAAACGGTCGATGTTGCGCACGACAGCATCATAATAACGGCGCAGCATGAGCTCCTCGTCACTCATGTCGAGCGGAGCGGCGACGCTGGCCTCCCCGGCAACATCGGTATAGGACCCAATAGGCATCTCATTCAAGACATCACCCGAATACTCGCTGTCGCGGAAACGGTCATAAAGGTCCATCATCAACTGCTGACGGCGGGTAGAGACATTGTCGGACTCATCGTCGGCATACACATGATCGGCCACAAAGTCGATGCGGGCAATGTCAGTGTGTATAAACGGGGCGACGTCGTTCTCGTGAAAGCGGAGAAGGTCGGCATATAGCGAGAGGATTTTGGCAATCTCGGGGGAAGACGCGTTGAGACGGCGCGTCACATAGACATCGGAACGGGTCAGCAGCCCGAAAGAGAGAAACCAGTCATTGGGCAGACAGATTTCAAGACGGTCAATCGCGCTCGATGCGATAAAATCATAGAGAGTGGGATAATAGACCAGCGAGGCGTTATCAACAGCGACCGGCCCGGCCCACTCGCGCAGTGGGATTTTTTTCAGCGCGTCGGCATCGGCGAGTGACAGATTGACCAGTGACGCGATGTGATGCTTGAACTGCTCGCCGCTCCACAGGGTATAATCCTCGGGGAGCGGAGTCAGCGGCAGGTCGCGGCCGTCATATTTCCAACGGTCGTCACTGTAAATGTCAAGATAAACCCGGGCAAGCAGAGAGTTGAGCAATGCCTTGAATGCAGGGTCAGATGACTCGTCACGCAGTTTTTCAATTCGGTCAATCTGAGCGGGCAGCCTGTCGGCCGATATGGCCGACTGAGCGAGCGACATGTTTATTATCGACGACAGAGCCTTGGGATAATCACGGGCGGCAAGAGCCTCGGCGAGAGATTTCTCACCGGCGGCTGTCACATCTTCGGGATAGGCGAAATCGGGCTTGCCGGGGGCCGGTTTCGCACTGGAACTGAACGTGTTCATAGCAAGCATGAAGGCAAGCAACATAAAAAATCGAGTGAAACGTGCCATAATCTTGATAGGTTGTAAATTGAGGTCAAATTATGAAAAATAGCGTCGTGCCCGATGGCGCGACGCTACCATGATAAGTTCTCTGACAGAATTTTTTACTTCCTGTGGTGGCGACGGCGCTGGTTCATCAGTTCGCGGGTGAAATCGCGTTCCGATTCCTTGAGTTTGAACAGCTGCTTCGGAGTCAGAATATTCTTGAACTGGTCGAAATATTTCATTTCAATAACATTTTCGCGGCCTTTGAGTTCATAAAGAGCCTCGGCAGCTTTTTCATATTCGAGCTCGGTAGCCTTGTCGCCCTTGTCTACCGTCTGCTTTTCAAGATTGCGCGTTTCATCCTGAATGCCGCGCACTTCCTCGTCCATCTGATTGTAAAGCGGGAGGAATTTGCTTTTCTGCTCGTCGGTCAGGTCAAGTTTGCGAGAAATGAAGTCATTTTTAAACTGCTGCATCTCTTTCATCCAAGTCTCACGGTCACGGGGACGCGGCTCGACGTTTTGGGCCGACACACAGAGAGGAGCCAGAATCACAGAGAGGAATAGTGTAAAAATCAGCGCTGCTTTTTTCATAAGTGTCTGTTATAAAGTTTGCTGTTCAATTTCATTTGTCTCGCCGGGGTCAAAGTCGGTCATATACAGATCGTCGATGAGCTGATAATCGTTGACTTCGGTTTCATTGAGAAAATAATCGTTTATAAACTCGTCGTTATTGATGGCGGCCGTCAGCAGAGGGTTGCTGTCGATTGACAGGCCTGAATCGGGCCGCATCAGGTCGACCATCTTCATCATGCACCACACTCCCATGAACATCGCTGCAAGATAGATGTAGGGCCTTATTTTCTGCCACACGGAACGATGCAATACCACCGGCTCGCGCTCCCATTCCTGCTGAGGGAGCGAAGCAATCATGCGGGTGGCAAAATCGTCGAAATAGCCATCGGGGACGGTTGTGCCATCGTTGCGACCTATCTTGGAGAGTATATCGTTTTCCTTCATAAGGGATGTCTGTTTTTACTGGTTGTTATGATGGTTAGACGCATCAACGGTTTCAAGGTTTAATCGTGCTCGTCAAAATACTGCTGAATTTTTTTAGCGGCAAGATGATAGGATGCTTTCAGCGCCCCGACCGAAGTGCCGAGTATCTCGGAAATCTGCTCATACTTCATCTCGTCATAAAAGCGCATGTTGAACACGAGGCGTTGTTTCTCAGGTAGAGAGGCGATTGCCTCGCGGAGTTTTCGGGCAAGCGCGTCGCCGTCAACGTAGGTGTCGGCCTCAATCTGGTTAATCAGATGGGATTCTTCATCGTCAATCGAAAGATTCAGCCTTTTGCGCTCGCGTTCAAGAAACGACACACTCTCGTTAATCGCTATTTTGTGAAGCCATGTTGACAGTTTGGCCTCGCCCCGGAAGTTTTCAATCGACTGCCACGCTTTAAGAAACGTGTTCTGCAACAAATCATTGGCATCATCATGAGAAACGACCATGCGGCGTATCTGGCGATAAAGAGGCTCGGTATAAAGGCGTATGACCTCTCCAAATGCATCCCGGCACGTCGAGGGGTTCCTCAGACGTGCCACAAGGTCCCGGTCGTCATATTTTGAAGTCTCTTCGGCCATATTTTATTTAATGAATATAATAAGTCTGTCAAATTTAGTTATTTTTGTCGAATTGAACACAATCGATATTCTAAATTGTTGTTAAAGTATTATGACAACATTTTCAACCGAAGCAATACTGACCGCGCTGCTGTTGACGTTCCTTGCCGGAATATCGACAGGATTAGGCTCGCTCGTGGCACTGATTCCGCGAGCCTCGGGCAACAAGTTCATAGCCGGGGCATTGGGCCTCTCGGCAGGTGTGATGCTATATGTGTCGTTTCTCGACCTTATCCCGATGGCTCTCGAATCCATTGCCGAAATAGAACCGGGGCGCACGGGCAACCTGTGGGTGACACTTGCGTTTTTCGGCGGCATCGCGCTGATTGCCCTCATCGACTTTTTCATCCCCGATGCCGAGAACCCCCACGAGCTGCACCAGATCAACGCGCTGGCCGAGATGGAGCGAGACCATGCCGCCCACCCTCACAACCGACGGCACATGAAACGCATGGGCATCATGCTCGCGCTGACGATAGGCATCCACAATTTTCCCGAGGGAATGGCGACATTCATCGCTGCACTCGACAGTCCCGACGTGGCTATCCCTATTGTCATCGCCATCGCCATTCACAATATCCCCGAGGGTATCTCGGTCTCAATCCCTGTCTATGAGGCGACGGGAAGCCATAAAAAGGCTATATGGTTCTCGGTATTGTCGGGACTGGCAGAGCCGGCGGGGGCGATTATCGGCTTTCTGTTCCTCCTGCCGCTGTGGACTCCGATGGTCAACTCGCTGCTGCTTGCCGCCGTGGCCGGCGTGATGGTCTATATCTCAATCGACGAGCTGCTGCCGAGTGCCGAGCGTTACGGCCACCACCACATCGCCATCTCGGGTGTCATAGCCGGGATGGCCGTCATGGCAGCATCGCTGATCATACTGTAAATAACTCGATGTCAGCTTGCGAATATCAAGTCGACATCAAGACAACAGAAGGTTCTTATCTTTGAATCGATAAGAACCCTCTGTTATTTATTGCGGGGGATTGCGCTCCCCTTGTTTCGCGGTCAGAATCGGGATTACATCATGCCGCCCATTCCGCCCATTCCGGGAGCGGGCATCGCGGGAGCGGGATTTTCTTCCTTCTTCTCGGCGATGACACACTCGGTGGTGAGGAACATTCCGGCGATAGATGCGGCGTTTTCGAGAGCCACGCGGGTAACCTTGGCAGGGTCAATCACACCGGCAGCCAAGAGGTTCTCATAGTTGCCTGTGCGGGCGTTGTAACCGAAGTCGGCCTCGCCGTCCTTAACTTTCTGAACAACCACCGCGCCTTCGTCGTCACCTGCGTTGGCAACAATCTGACGGAGGGGTTCCTCGATAGCGCGGAGGATGATGTGGATACCGGTGGTCTCGTCCTCGTTGGCACCCTTGACATTTTCAAGGAGCTTGACGCAGCGGATGTAGGCTACACCGCCGCCGGGAACGATACCTTCGGCAATAGCGGCGCGGGTTGCGCTGAGGGCGTCGTCGACGCGGTCTTTCTTCTCTTTCATCTCAACCTCGCTGGGCGCACCGATGTGGAGCACGGCTACACCGCCGGCGAGCTTGGCGAGACGTTCCTGAAGTTTCTCGCGGTCATAGTCGCTTGTGGTCTGCTCGATCTGAGCCTTGATCTGAGCCACGCGGGCAGCGATAGCGTCCTTGTTGCCGGCACCGTTGACGATGGTGGTGTTCTCCTTGTTGACATCAACTTTTTCGGCACGGCCGAGCAGGTCGATGGTTGCACCTTCGAGCTTCATGCCCTTTTCTTCGGAGATTACCACGCCGCCGGTCAGGGTAGCGATGTCTTCAAGCATCTCCTTGCGGCGGTCGCCGAATCCGGGAGCCTTTACAGCGCACACCTTGAGCGAGCCGCGCAGACGGTTCACAACGAGGGTTGCGAGAGCTTCCTGATCGACATCCTCGGCGATGATGAGCAGCGGACGGCCGCTCTGGGCGGTTGCTTCGAGAACGGGAAGCATATCCTTGAGGTTGGAAATCTTCTTGTCGTAGATGAGGATGAAGGGGGATTCCATCTCACATTCCATCTTCTCGGTATTGGTGACGAAGTAGGGGGAGATATAGC
>CAMWRO010000042.1 GCA_947176615.1 uncultured Porphyromonadaceae bacterium | reverse complement strand
ATTATTCTATGAATAGCCGGGGGTTGCGGTTTCGCAACCCCCGGAAACATGTCATATAACAACTTAAATCTGTAAAGATTTTTCAATCACGTCGCATCATGAAAAATCTTTACAGATTTAATTTTTAATTCGTTAATCTACCGTAGGTTGCACAAGGCAACCTACGGCTATTCAAGGAAGCAATCTTGTCAGATTGCAATTCCGCCACAACATCTACCACAAAAATATAGGCTTGTCAATCACAAAAAGCGGCTAAACATATCAATACAATTATCGAGTTTCGCCCCGACCTCTTAATCCTTAGGCGCAAGCAGTGAAATCAGCTCGGCGACACCGGCGGTCGCAGGTTTCCGTATCACCGTGACACCGGCGGGAACCGCAGCCGGATGCGGGTCGATGTAATAGACCGGCACTCCGCGACGCACATAGTGCAGCAGACCGGCCGCCGGATAGACCACGAGCGACGTTCCGATGACCACAAAGATGTCGGCCTCCTGAGTCCACTCTATTGCCCGCTCGATATTAGGCACCGCCTCTTGAAAGAACACGATGTGGGGACGCACCGGGTCGCCATACTTGTCGCGTGTCTCGGGCGATGTCTCGATATGCTCCTCGTCGAGAGCATAGACGCGGGTCTCGTCGACCATCGAGCGCACTTTCATCAGCTCGCCGTGAAGGTGCAGAATCTTCCCGCTCCCGGCGCGCTCGTGAAGGTCGTCGACATTCTGGGTAATGATATAGGTGTCATACCATTTTTCAAGTTCCACGAGACCGGTGTGCGCCGCATTGGGGTCCACGGCCAGCAGCTGACGGCGGCGGTCATTGTAAAACTTGTGTACAAGAGCCGGATTGCGGGCAAACCCGTCGGCACTGCACACATCCATGACATTATGGTTTTCCCATAACCCGTCGGCATCCCTGAAAGTCGAGATACCGCTCTCGGCGCTTATCCCCGCGCCGGTCGAAATCACCAGTTTCTTCTTCATAACATTATATAAATCAGAGGCTTTTACAACCTTTTTTTCTTGAAAAAATCCTTGACAAGGGCAGCACACTCGTCGGCGAGAACGCCCGACGTCACCGTCGCCTTGGGATGAAACGGATTCCGCGACACAAAAGTTGAGTAACCGCGCTTGGAATCGGCCGCTCCATAGACAATTCTCGAAATCTGGCTCCACCCTATCGCCCCGGCACACATCAGACAGGGTTCAACCGTCACATACAGAGTGCAGTCGCTCAGATATTTCCCGCCGATTGTCCCGGCAGCCGCCGTCAGCGCAAGCATCTCGGCGTGGGCGCTCACGTCGTTCATCGCCTCGGTCATATTGTGGCCGCGCCCGAGCACCGTCCCGCGCGGACTCACGACAACCGCCCCGATAGGCACCTCGTCAAGTTCAGCCGCCCGCCTCGCCTCGGCAAGCGCCATCTTCATATATTTCTCGTCATTATCCATAATCGACAAAGTTAATGATTTTTTCGATGTCCACACGTTTAATTATGCATTATGAATTACGCATTATGCATTTATATAAATTTTTCGTAACTTTGGGGCATGGCTAAATTTCAAATAAATATTCTCGGATGCGGCTCTGCGACTCCAACGGCTCGCCATCAGCCGTCTTGTCAGGTGATTGACTTCCGCGACAGGCTGTTCATGATTGACTGCGGAGAGGGCGCACAGCTGCAGTTCCGACGCATGGGCCTGAAATTCTCGCGATTGCGCCACATTTTTATAAGCCATCTCCACGGCGACCATCTTTTCGGCCTTCCCGGACTGCTGTCAACCATGGACCTGCACCAAGTCGAGGGAACCGTGACGGTTCACATTTTCCCCGACGGCGCACGGCTGCTGAAAGAGTGGATGGACTTCTTCTGCCGCAGCGAGGAAATGAAAATCGAATATGACATCATCACTCCCGGCCGGCACGGCATCATCTATGAGGACCACGCGCTGACGGTCGAGGCATTCCCCCTTTACCACCGCACCGAGTGCAGCGGGTTCATTTTCCGCGAGAAATCCAAGCCGCGCCACATCAACGGCGAAATGGTGAAGTTTTACAACGTCCCCACTTTCATGTATCCGCGCATCAAGGAGGGGGAAGACTTCACCACCCCCGACGGCATCGTCGTCCCTAACCACCGACTGACCACCGACCCCGATCCGGCGATGAGCTATGCCTATTGCAGCGACACTGCCATGAATCCACGCGTGGCCGAGGCTGTCAAGGGGGTCGACACCATCTATCACGAGGCCACCTACGACGACTCGCTGGCCGCCACCGCCCGGGAGCGCGGCCATTCCACCGCCCGGGAGGCCGCGACGATAGCCGCGATGGCCGGTGCGCGCCGGCTCATAATCGGCCACTATTCCAAGCGTTACAACAGCGAGCAGATTCTCCTCGATCAGGCCCGAGAGGCGTTCCCCGATGTCACCCTCGCCAACGAGGGATTGAAAATCGACCTGCTCTGACAGTCTTATCGCGTCTAAAATTATGTCAAAAAGTTTTAACCCGTGAAACTATTCTTGGATTATTCCGTCTAATAAGTACAAAACAGAAACTAAAGCATCAAAAGCAAAGAGCAGATGTCCGGATTAATCTGAACATCTACTTAAAATAATTAGACTTAAAAGTTTCCAAGAATACTACTAAGGTTTAACCGCCCGGGACAAGTCGAGAGACCCAGTCCCGGGCGTTATTTTTTTCACATTTCGGTAATTCTTGCTAACTTTGCAACACTCTCCCGAAAATTGAGCGAGATTATGAAACTTCCCCTTATAGGCAACACCCTCGAACAGTTGCGCGACATCGCCGCCGAGGCCGGATTGCGCCCCTTTGCAGCCAAGCAGATTGCCCGCTGGCTCTATACAGCCCGCGTCACCTCTATCGACGAGATGACCGACATTTCCAAGAGTGCCCGCGCATGGCTCAACGACCATTACACCGTGGGGCGCGAAACCCCCAAGGCCGAGGCCCGCTCGACCGACGGGACGGTCAAATACCTGTTTACAGGCGCGGGCGGTCGTGACATCGAGAGTGTCTATATCCCCGACCGCGACCGCGCGACCCTGTGTGTCTCCTCTCAGGCCGGATGCCGCATGAACTGCTCTTTCTGCATGACCGGGCGGCAGGGATTTCACGGCAACCTGACCGCCACGGCGATAATCAACCAGATTCTTTCGATTCCCGAGAGCCTGTCGCTCACCAATGTCGTGTTCATGGGGATGGGGGAACCCCTCGACAATGTCGACGAGGTGCTGCGCGCCATCGACATTCTCACCGCCCCGTGGGGCCTCGCGTGGAGTCCCAAGCGCATAACCGTTTCGTCAATCGGCAAGCTCGACACCCTGCGGCGGCTTCTTGACGAGACGCGGGTACATGTCGCAATCAGCGTACACTCCCCGTTTGCCGACGAGCGCGCCTCGCTCATGCCGGTGCAGCGGGCCTTCCCGCTCGTGCGCGTCCTCGACCTGTTGCGCGGCTATGACTTCGCCCACCAGCGCCGGCTTTCGGCCGAATACATCATGTGGGGCGGCGTAAACGACGACCTGCGCCATGCCGACGCCCTCGCCCGACTGCTCCACGGCCTTGACTGCCGCGTCAACCTCATCCGTTTCCACGCCATCCCCGACTTTCCCCACGGCACCTCCCCCACTCCCGTCATGGAAGCCTTCCGCGACCGCCTCAACGAGCGCGGAATCACCGCAACCATCCGCACCTCGCGCGGCGAGGACATCGCAGCAGCCTGCGGGATGCTCAGCGGTGAAAAAAGCTGACAGTCGCGCGCTTTCCGTACCTGATTCCGGCAAGCCATTCCCCTCTCGGCGGATTATCGCACCCTATAGGTAAACAGATTTCACACACTGCTCCGATTTTTAACTTAACATACGTTAACGAGGCTTGGTTTTTTGCATAGAAAGTATAAAACCAATAAATTTGCGTCACTGATACCAACCTTACCGGCAGCAACGGAGCGATACAATAACCCCCTTGCTTTTGCCGACAATAGTACCTGACCGTTTCGTGTAGAAACGGCCGAATGCCATAGCTTTACCCTTAGATCAAAACAAATAGTTAACCATTCATTTTCTCAACATGCAAAGAGAAAGACATTTTACCCCCCCATGTAGCAGATTGCTATCTGCATGCCTGTTCTTATTGGCATTACTCCTTGGAAATATCAGTATATCGGCACAAAACAATATCACCGGTACCGTGACCGATACTCAAGGCGAACCCCTAACAGGAGCTTCGGTACTGATTAAAGGTACCCAGCAAGGTGTCAGCACCGATATTGACGGCAACTTCGCCATCAAGGTCGCCCAAGGCAAGACTCTCGTAGTCTCCTATATCGGCTACATCACACAGGAAGTCCCTGTAAACGCCTCTCATCTCGACATCGTCCTCAAAGAAGACCAGCAGATTCTTGACGAAGTCGTCGTTGTCGGTTACGGCACGATGCAGCGCAAGGACCTGACCGGCTCAATATCGACCGTACAGGCCAAAGACCTCAACGTGGGCGCCTACACCGACCCGGGCCAGCTACTCCAAGGCAAGGTTCCCGGCCTCGTCGTGGTACAGAACTCCGACCCCAACGGCGGTGTCAACTCCATGACCCTGCGCGGCGCGTCGACCCTCAACGGCTCGACCGAACCCCTCTATGTGGTCGACGGAATTCCCGGCGTGAACCTCAACCTCATCCCTCCGGGCGACATTGAGTCAATCGACGTGCTCCGCGACGCATCGGCGACAGCAATCTACGGCTCAAAGGCCGCCAACGGCGTTATCATCGTGACTACCAAGCGCGGCTCTGAAGGCCCGGCCAAGGTAACCTACAGCGGATATGCCTCGTGGGAATGGGTTGCCAACGACCACGACATGATGAGCGCCGACGAGCTTCGCGCCTATGCCGAAGCCAACGGCATCACCCTCAAGAACGACCTCGGCTACAACACCGACTGGAAAAAAGAGGTGCAGCGCACAGGTTTCGCCCACAACCACAACCTGTCAATCAGCGGCGGAGGCAAGTCGACCAGCTATAACGTCTCGGTCAACTACATCGCCCGCGACGGCGTCATCAAGGGTGTCGGCAACAACCTGTTCACAGCCCGCTCCTATGTCGAGACCAAGACTCTCAAAGACCGCCTGACCCTCGCTGTCGGTGTCAACGGAAACGTGCGCAACGAGTGGGGTGTCCCCCGCGGTGCCAACGGCTTGTCGGTTTACAACGCCATGTATTATTACTCGCCCCTCGTGCCGGTGCGCAACGAGGACGGGACATGGTATAAAGACCTCTCTATCTCCCAGAACGTCAACCCGATGGCCCTTATATATGAAGATGACAGCCGCGCCACTTTCAAGCGGTTCCAAGTGACCGGGAAAGCCTCGCTGAAAATCATCGAAGGACTGTTGCTCAACGCCAACTTCTCCTACAACACCCAGAACTACGACTACAAGGACTACCAGTCACACCAGTCACAGACCACGTTCAAGAATGGTCAGACTTCGCGCAAGACCACTACCGACTACAAGAAACTGATGGAAATCTATGCCAACTATGACAAGACTTTCAACAAGATTCACAAGCTCTCGCTCATGGCCGGTTACTCTTGGGAAGAGGAAAAGAACGGTGAAGGTTTCAAAGCCACCGGTTACGGATTCCTTGACGACTCGCTGTGGTGGAACAACATCGGCGCAGCGACCTACTGGGACACTGACCCGGTACAGGCCGAGCTGATGAAACCCAAGAAAATGATTTCATTCTACGGGCGCGTCAACTACTCGCTTGCATCCAAGTATATCCTTCAGGCCGCCGTGCGTCGTGACGGCGCGTCGGTATTCGGAGCCAACAACCGGTGGGCCACTTTCCCCTCGGCATCTTTGGCATGGCGCCTCAGTGAGGAAAGCTTCATCAAGAGCCTCAACGTTTTCGACGACCTCAAGGTGCGTGCCGGATGGGGCCAGAGCGGCAACTCGCAGGGATTTGACATCCTCACAGCGCGTTTCTATTACGACATGGGCGCCCGTTTCGACTATGTAAACCCCGTAACCGGCGAAACCGAGACTTGGAAAGGCGTGACAGCCGCCCGCAATGAGAATGCAAACCTAAAGTGGGAGACCACGACGATGCTCAACGTCGGCCTCGACTTCGCATTCCTCAACGGCCGCATCAACGGTACCGTCGAGTACTACAACAAAGACACGAAAGACATGATCTGGGAGTACCCGGTGTCTACCGCCCTTTACCCTGTCGGGACTCTGATTGCCAACGTGGGCAAGATGCGCAACCGCGGTGTAGAAATCTCAATCAACGCCGTGCCTGTTCAGACTCGCAATTTCCAGTGGAGCACATCGCTCAACTTCTCCCACAACAAGAATGAGGTTGTCAGCGTCTCCAATCCCGGCGCAGGCTTCAACGCCGGCATCATCAACCGCTACAACCCCTCGCTCGGCGTGTCGACCGCGACAATCCAACGCATTATCGAGGGCCAGCCTATCGGCACATTCTACATGTGGCAGTGGGGCGGTTACAACGAAAACGGCATCTCGCAGTTCTATACCCGCTATGACGAGAACGACCCCGCCGTCGTTGACGGAACCGCCAAGGCCGGAGACCTTATCCTTGATGCCGACGGAAACCCCGTCATGACCCTCACCCCTCAGGAAAAAGACCGCGCGATTGTCGGCTCGGCCCAGCCCAAGCTCACCATGGGATGGAACAACACCGTCACTTATCGCAACTGGGACCTCAACCTGTTCTTCACCGGCGTATTCGGTCAGAAGATTTTCAACGAGCCACGCGCCTACTTTGAAAACGTCGGCAACGTTTCGGCCGGCAAGAACGTCATGAAGTCGATTGTCGACAACCAGCGTCCCACCGACACCTCGTCGCAGTATCCCAGTGACCGCTATCTCGAAAACGGCTCTTACTTCAAGCTCTCCACCGCCACCCTCGGTTACACCTTCCGCAACTGCTTCAACGGCTGGCTGAGCGACATCCGCCTCTATGTGTCGGGCAACAACCTCTTTACCATCACCGGCTACACAGGCCGCGACCCCGAAATCTGCCTCGGCGGACTCGAACCGGGCAACGACTCGCGCAACGACCACTATCCCCGCTGCCGCCAGTTCCTCGTGGGTGCCCAAATCAATTTCTAATCCTTAAAGAGACGATACATCATGAAACAATATATCAAAGCATTAATGCTCTCCGGTGTTCTTGCCGGAACCGCCGCCTGTACCGACCTCGACACCCCCATCGTGGGTTACTATCCCCAGTTCCCCGACTCGGAGATAGCCACTGCGGGCGAATTTGACGGCTGCTACTACTTCCTGCGCAACGAGGCATGGCTCGGACGCAACTTCTGGGAAGGAATCCTGTGTCAGGGCGATGAGATTTTCGGCATTTGCTACGGAACCGATTCCTATTTTGACAACGGACGATGGTTCTACCCCTCGATTCATAAACTCAACCCCGACGTTCCCGGCGTGGGACTCATCGGCGAAGTAATGCGCGGCATCACCTATACCAATCCCCGCATCCTCGCCTACGGCGGCCCCGACGGCAAAGACCCCGTTGTGGCTCCCCTCCGTGCAATCCGCGCTTTCTACCACTTCTGGATGATGGAACTCTACGGCGACTTCCCCATCCTTGACCATGTTGTCGAGGAGGGTGAGGTTATCGACCGCCAACCCCGCGCCGACGTTGCCCGCTGGATCGAGCAGGAACTTCTCGAAGTCATCCCCGACCTCAGCGAGGCCAACGACGTGTCGACCTACGGCCGCCCCAACAAGTGGATGGCCGAGGCCCTGCTTGCAAAGCTCTATATCAACTGGGGTGTCTATACCAACGACATCGAGACCGTCACCGGTTCCACTCCCAACGAGAAACTTGACGACTGCGTGAAATGGTGTGACGAAATCATCAAGTCAGGCATCTTTGAAGTCGGCAACGGTTATCGCAAGAAATTTTTCCCCGACAACGGCGTGCATATCAAGGACTTTATCTATGCCATGCCGATGGACCCCGCGACATTTGGCGGTGGTGTTTACTGGGCCGGTCACGAAATCGCCCGTTTCAGCGGCGGCTACAAGGATTTCGGCTGTCTCAACCCTGCACCTTGGACATGGATTCCGTCAAGTTCAATTGCATGCAACATGATTATGACCCCCGAGGCCGTCGACCGTTTCTGTCTTGAAGGAGACGAGCGCAACGAGATGGTACAATGCGGCCAAGCCTATCGCATGACCAACGAAACTGAGGGTTACAAGTTTACCGATGAACCTGTAATCGTTTACCGCAACAGTACCTTTAAGCGTGAACGCGGTCCTCTTGTTTATCAGAAAACCTTTGAATTTGATAACATTGACGTGTTCTCGGTCGGTCTTGACAACGAATGGACCAACCTCACCAAGGGTGCCCGCCTCATTAAATATCCCGCCCGCGAGGAGGACTACCTGTCATGGAGCCGCAAGCAGACCAACGATATACCCATCTTCCGCTATGCCGACATTCTGCTGATGAAGGCCGAGTGTATCCTGCGCGGAGCCGCCGCAACCAACGGCGACACCCCCGCCTCACTCATGAATCAGGTGCGTGACTGCTCCAATGCTCCTCATGTCACCGGCACCCCCACCCTGCAGGACCTTCTCGACGAGCGTTCACGCGAGTTCATCTTCGAGATGTGGCGACGCAACGACCTCATCCGTTTCGGCCAGTTTGAAAACGACTGGGGCTGGAAACATGACGTGAACCCCGGTGCCAAGACCGAATACTGGCGCCGACTCCTCCCCATCCCCACCGGCGAGATGAACACCAATACCAACTGGAAACAGAACAAAGGTTATTGATCGAAGACACTGCATCTCCGGAACCAATCCGGTTCCGGAGATGCCAAATAAAGAAATTTAAATTTACCAATATTTACCAATTAATTAAAATCAAATCTCATGATTAACAACTACATCAAGCGTAGTGCGCTTCTGCTCGGTGCCGTTGCCATGATTGGCACGTCGGCTATGGCCGCGCAGAAATGGCAACCTGTCACCTATCTGATGAACAGCCCCGCCGGTATCCCCGGATGGGCAGGTGCCCTCACCGATGTCAACACCACTGAAGGTGTCGGCGAAATCTATGACGGCGCAGGACGCGTATATCAGGTTATCGAAAACCTCCCCGCTGGCGAGTACACCCTCACTATGAACGGTTTCCTCCGCGCTTCTGACAACAAGGCATACATCTTCATCAACGACACAAAGGCCGCGCTCGCATCCCACAATGCTGACTGCAACGACCTCGCAGAGGCCAACACCCTGTTCAAGGCCGGCAAATACCTTAACACCGTCAAGGCCAACCACCCCGGTGGCGACCTCACTATCGGTGTCTGCAACCCCGGTTTCGAATTTGGCGAATGGATGGCTTTCGACAACTTCGAGCTCAACGGCCCCAACGGAAAGGTAGAAGTTGTAAACGGTGACTTCTCGGGACACAACATCGACTTCACTGTCGACGGATGGGCTTGCGAAAACGGAAAGAAACCCGAAGTGAAAAAGGGCGGCGGCGCTTACAGCAAGACCAACGCATCTCCCTATGACATCCACCAGACCGTGACTCTCCCCGCCGGAAAATACCGCGTGGCTGTCAACTCTTTCTTCCGTCACGGACAGGGCAACACCGCAGGCGGTGCCTACTCAATCAAGGGTGCTGATGCTGAGCTCGGCACTTGGTTTGCTTGCGAATCGGCTTGGGACCGTCACGTCGCCGGTAAAGAAGATCCCCTCCACAACGCTTACATTTATGTAAACGAGGGCGAATGGGACAACGACATCGAAGGTCTCAAGGAAGACGGACTGTTCTACTACCAAACCGCCATCAAGAACATCTTTGACCTCGGCATCGAAAACACCAAGCTCCCCGACAACTCTTGGGAAGGCATGGGAACCGACTCGGGACAGCAGAACTATGCCGCCGAGTTCTTCATCAACAACGCCGACCTGACTTCCAACTATGTTGAGTTCACTCTCGATGCCGAGACCAAGGTTTCCTTCGGTATCAAGAAAGATGTCAACGCACCCTCGCGCTACTGGCATCCCTTCGCCGACCTCCGCATCGAAAAACTCGTTGACGCCGGCGATGTTGAACCCATCGAACCCACTGAAGGCGAATGGTATAATGTATCTTACCTCCTCAACAGCCCCGCCGGTATCCCCGGATGGGCAGGTGCCCTCACCGATGTCAACACCACTGAAGGTGTCGGCGAAATCTATGACGGCGCAGGACGCGTATATCAGGTTATCGAAAACCTCCCCGCTGGCGAGTACACCCTCACTATGAACGGTTTCCTCCGCGCTTCTGACAACAAGGCATACATCTTCATCAACGACACAAAGGCCGCGCTCGCATCCCACAATGCTGACTGCAACGACCTCGCAGAGGCCAACACCCTGTTCAAGGCCGGCAAATACCTTAACACCGTCAAGGCCAACCACCCCGGTGGCGACCTCACTATCGGTGTCTGCAACCCCGGTTTCGAATTTGGCGAATGGATGGCTTTCGACAACTTCGAGCTCAACGGCCCCAACGGAAAGGTAGAAGTTGTAAACGGTGACTTCTCGGGACACAACATCGACTTCACTGTCGACGGATGGGCTTGCGAAAACGGAAAGAAACCCGAAGTGAAAAAGGGCGGCGGCGCTTACAGCAAGACCAACGCATCTCCCTATGACATCCACCAGACCGTGACTCTCCCCGCCGGAAAATACCGCGTGGCTGTCAACTCTTTCTTCCGTCACGGACAGGGCAACACCGCAGGCGGTGCCTACTCAATCAAGGGTGCTGATGCTGAGCTCGGCACTTGGTTTGCTTGCGAATCGGCTTGGGACCGTCACGTCGCCGGTAAAGAAGATCCCCTCCACAACGCTTACATTTATGTAAACGAGGGCGAATGGGACAACGACATCGAAGGTCTCAAGGAAGACGGACTGTTCTACTACCAAACCGCCATCAAGAACATCTTTGACCTCGGCATCGAAAACACCAAGCTCCCCGACAACTCTTGGGAAGGCATGGGAACCGACTCGGGACAGCAGAACTATGCCGCCGAGTTCTTCATCAACAACGCCGACCTGACTTCCAACTATGTTGAGTTTACTCTCGATGCCGAAACCGAGGTTTCTATGGGTATCAAGAAAGATGTCAACGCACCCTCGCGCTACTGGCATCCCTTCGCCGACTTCCGTCTTGAGAAGTTAGGCGCTGCCCAGTCAGCTGTCGACAACGTGTTCACCGACGCTGTTGAGGAAGACCCCAACGCTCCCGTTGAATACTACAACCTGCAGGGTGTCAAGGTTAACGTTGAGAACGCCGCTCCCGGCCTCTACATCGTTAAGCAAGGCAAGAAAGTCACCAAGCAGATTATCCGCTAATAACTACAATACGACATTCGGTTTAATAATGAGATTCCCGTTTTAAAGCCGTGAGGCCCGGGGGAATCTCCCCCCATCACCGCCACCCCGCCCCCGCGGAGTGGCGGCTCTTTTTCAGAGACGGCCTAACCAGACATGCCGCAAATTTGTTAAGTACAAGAGGTGAGGTTTTGAAAATTATTTACTACTTTTGTCCCAACAAATGAAACCGGTTTCAAGCTATCTGAAGACAATTTTTGTCGACTATTTCTCGCTCAACGACTACATAGTTCCACAACAGGAGGCCGAGAAAGAAATCCGCGAAGGGGTATCGTTTCGCGGAACCAACATCGTTATCCTCATAATCGCCATCCTGATTGCATCGCTCGGCCTGAACACCAACTCCACCGCAGTCATCATCGGAGCCATGCTCATCTCCCCCCTGATGGGTCCCATCATCGGCCTCGGATTAGGCATCGGCATCCAAGACTTCGACCTGCTCAAGCGGTCGTTGCGCAACCTCGCCATGGCCGCCGGCTTCAGCGTGCTCGCCTCGACGCTTTACTTCCTCATATCCCCCGTCAGCGAAGGCCACAGCGAGCTGCTCGCCCGCACCTCCCCCACCATCTATGACGTGCTGATCGGATTCTTCGGCGGAGGTGCCGGAATAATCGCCATCGGGTCGCGCAGCAAGGGCAACGTCATCCCCGGCGTGGCCA
Source organism: uncultured Porphyromonadaceae bacterium (assembly GCA_947176615.1). Lineage (GTDB taxonomy): Bacteria > Bacteroidota > Bacteroidia > Bacteroidales > Muribaculaceae > Duncaniella. The sequence goes on along the minus strand of CAMWRO010000042.1, from coordinate 2,609 downwards.
TCGCCACCGCGCTGATGCCCCCGCTATGCACGGTGGGTTACGGCATCGCCACTTGGCAACCCAACTATTTCATGGGCGCGCTCTATCTCTTTCTGATCAACTCGATCTACATCTGCCTCGCCACATTCATCGGAGTCAAACTGATGAAATATAAACCCGCGGCCGCCACTGACCCCGCGCGCGCCAAGAAAGTCCGCCGCATCGTCTACAACATCGCCATCCTCACCCTTCTCCCCAGCATATACCTCACCTACAACATGCTGCGGCAGACTCGTTTCTCGATGAACGCCAACCGCTTTGTCGCCCACGAATTCCAGTTCCCCGCGACACGGGTATTAAGCACTTCGGCCCACATCGAAAACGGACAAAAGATTATCGACGTGACACTTATCGGCAAAATACTTCCCGCCGACTCACTCCGCCTTGCCATGTCGGCACAAATGAAATTCTACGGCATACAGGGAGCGACACTCAACATCGTGCAGGGCGACTCGCCCGTGCTGCCTTCCCAGTCGTCGATCAGCAACTCGTCGATGCGCGACATCTATGAAATGGCACAGGCGACAATCGCCGCCCGGCAGACGACAATCGACTCCCTGCGCGCCGTCATCGCCATCTGCAACATGAACGACAGCGCCAGTGCGGCACTCGGCCCCGAGCTGCGCGTCATCTTCCCCGAAATCAAAGACATCGCCATCTCCCGCCCCATCTTCAACAACATCGACGCAAACCGTCTCGACACCGCCTCGGTCGCCCTCGTAAGATACAGCACGACCCTTTCGGCCCGCCGCCGCACCGAATTGCAGAAATACCTTCAGGCCCGGCTGCGGCTCCGCTCAATCTCAATCGTCGACGTCGGAAACTCCATAAAACTTCCCGCCGACACCATCACAAAGACATCACCCACCAAGAAATAATGACCGCGCCCGCAACCAACCACCTGCCATCATCTCTCGCCGGGAAAAAAATCCTGCTTGTCAACCACAGCGACACCCTCGGCGGGGCAGCCGTCGTCACCTTCCGCCTCATGCAGGCGCTGAAACGCGAAGGTCTCGACGTGAAAATGCTCGTCTACACCAAGACAAGCGACGACCCGTCGGTCGACACCGTGTCGACCCGGTTCTTCCGCGGTTGCGCCTTCTGCCTTGAACGCGCCCGGATTTACGCAGCCAACGGCTTCAACTACGGCGACCTGTTCAAAGTCTCAACCGGCGACTTCGCGGTCAACATCCACCGGCACCCGTGGGCCAAGGAAGCCGACATCGTGTGCCTCAACTGGACCAACCAAGGACTCATGTCACTCGGCGGCATCAGAAAGCTCCACAAGATGGGGAAGAAAATCGTGTGGACGCTCCACGACATGTGGGCCATGACAGGAATATGCCACCACTCCTACGAGTGTGCCTACAACAACGACAACTGCGGCAACTGCCAGTTTCTCGCCGGAGGAGGACACCCCCGCGACCTCTCCCGCAAGATATGGGACAAAAAAAAGAAACTGTATGCCACAACCCCCATCCACTTCGTCACCGTCAGCCACTGGCTCGAACAACGCGCCCGGCAGAGCTCCCTGATGGCCGATGCCGACATCACCACCATCCCCAACGCATTCCCGATCGACAAATTCGCCACCACGCCGGGACGGCATATAGCCGACATCGACATCTATCAGAAGCCAAACATAATCCTTTTCGGAGCCGCCCGCATCGACGACCCCATCAAGGGCCTCGACTACACAATCGACGCGCTCAACTACATCTTTGACAACCATCCCGAAGTAGCCAACACCTGCGCCGCCTACTTCTTCGGATCAATCAAAGACCCCTCGCGCCTCGACCGCCTGCGCTTCTCCCACAAGCACCTCGGCCACATTTCCGACTTCCGCATCCTGCGCCACCTCTACGCCACATCCCGCGTCATCCTCTCCACCTCACTCTACGAGACACTCCCGGGCACCGTCATCGAGGGGCAGGCCGCCGGCGCAATCCCCGTCACCTTCGGCCGCGGCGGCCAAGGCGACATCATCGAGCACCTCAAGACAGGCTACATCGCCCGATACAAAGACCCCGTCAGCGTTGCCGAAGGCATAATGTGGGCCCTCAAGAACACCGACATCACCCGCGAGCAACTCCACGAAAATGTCCGCGCCCGCTTCGCGTCTGACGTCATCGCCCGCCGCTACATCGACCTTTTTGACCGCATCCTGACCGAAAAATGACATTTATCAGAATATTTTCTAAAAAATCACCCGAAAATCTTGCACATATCAAAAAGATTAGCTATCTTTGCACCGCAAATAAACCCACGGGGTATTAGCTCATCTGGCTAGAGCGCGACACTGGCAGTGTCGAGGTGAGCGGTTCGAGTCCGCTATACTCCACCCGGAAAGGTTTTAACCGACAAATAAAAGGTTAAAACCTTTTTTATTTTACCCAAATCACCACATATCAGCGACTTACAGAATCAAGAATCGGTTGATTGCAGGAGAGTGTTGCAAAACTCGGGAATTAATATTCAAAAATAATGTCGGCTCTCCTCTGTTGAGATTTAGTCCATTTACTTAATGGTAATTTCGTTGAGCCCATAGGGCGATATTGTGTTAAACCCCG
>CAMWRO010000041.1 GCA_947176615.1 uncultured Porphyromonadaceae bacterium | reverse complement strand
GCCTAACGTTAAGGCGCGGCTACACCGCGCAATCGGCGGCGATGCCGCACCTGTTAGCGATGTTATGACCCACAGAGGGCGTGGTGACCGATTTATCCATGCAAATTATACCGTTAAGCCAGTGACATTGCGATTTATCGCGCCCATAGCAAAGATACTTAACGAGATTGCAAACTGAGCCCGCAGGGCGATATTGTGTTAAACCCCGCATGGAGCGCAGCGGAATGCGGGGTGTTGATGGCAACTGAAACACCTGAGCCCGTAGGGCGACGTGATGGTAATTAGACGGTTTCCATCACACTGTCTTCAAATACTGGGGAAACATGATAAAAACGCGATGCGTCCCGGACTCGGTCCGAGGCGCATCGCGTTTTATGAGCCCCCGCGTTTACTCGCTCAGGAAGTGGTCGCCGGTCGAGGTGACGATTGAGCGGTAGTAGTTTTCATCATAACCGGGGAAATCGGGATAGACCGGCATCCCTTCGGGAGTGCGTTCAAATTTTCCGTCCTTCTCTTTCTTGACGTTGCCGTCGAGATACTTGACGAGCAGGTAGTCGCCGAGGCTCTTGTAGGCTTTCACATAGCGGGCCGATGCCATCGCCGTGTGGTCGTTGAGACGCTTGCGGGCCGCCGCATCATCCATCGAGGGGATTTCGGCGAGGAGCGTGGCGACTTCGGCCGCACAGCTGTCTTCTTCCCCTTTCTGCACGCGGCGGATGTCGGGAATCATCTGGCTGTAGCGGTTATATGCCTGATTGGCCACATAGTTGGTGACCCAGAAGGCTGCATCCCATGACAGGGTCAGCATGTCGCCGTTGCCGGGGGCAAATTCGTGAGGAACCTCGGTCACACAGTTGTAAACCGGGATGTAGACACAGGTGTTGGCATCGTCGACTCCAAACCACAGGATGCCGCGCATGCTCTCGGGATGGGCGGCGTTCATCTGCGACACAAACGAGAATCCGGTCTGCTGAGTCGCGATGGCGCGTTCATGCAGATAGGTTTTGTCATCAACCTTGTAGGTCAGCGGTCGCCAGCGGTAGGGGACTGTGTAGGGACCTGCGCCGACATCCTTGGTCATATCCATCGGCGTGTCCTCGAAGTGGTCGCGCATCATCCATTTCATGTCATCCACACTCACTTTTTTGGCCGGTTTTACCCACAGGGGGAACGGTTCACCTTCGGCTTTCATCACCCACGGCAGATAGGTGTCCATGCCGGGGGTGTATTTGTTGAAGAAGGCCCACACTCGGCCGTCGCAACCGCGTGTCGCGCCCATGTCGGTGATGGCATAGGCTCGTGAAAAACTGAAATCCTTGTCGTTGCCGCTGTAATATCCCTGTTTCTTGGCAAATTTTACCACGTCGGGCGAATAGAGGCAGTTTTCCTTGTCGTTCATCGGAAACCGGTGGATGCGGCTGTGGTTGGCATGGCCTGAGATGCAGTCGTCGGGGATGCGGCGTGCTACCCACACCGCGCCTTTCTCTTTGCCACCCTTGCCGATAAGTTCCATGATCCAAGCCTCGTCGGCATCGGCGATTGAAAATGATTCTCCCGATGACGCATAGCCGTAGTCCTTCACAAGATCGGTCATCACCTTGATAGCCTCGCGAGGTGTGCGGGAGCGTTCAAGCGCGATATAGATGAGTGATCCGTAGTCGATTATGCCCGTTGTGTCAACGAGTTCCTCGCGGCCGCCCCATGTGCTTTCGCTGATGGTCAGGCCGTGCTCGTTCATGTTGCCTATGGTTGCGTAGGTGTGGGCGACTTCGGGAATCTCACCGAGATAACGTCCCGAATCCCAGTCATATACTTTGCGCATCGTTCCCGGCTTGTGGTCAGCGGCGGGACGGCTGTAGAGTTCCCCGTAGAGGGTGTGGCTGTCAGCCGCATAGGTTATCATGACCGAGCCGTCGGCCGTAGCGCCTTTTCCGGCGATAAGGCTTGTACAAGCCAGTGCGGGCAACGGTAGTATGACCGCTGCCGCGCATAGAATCTTATGTATTTTCATTGTCGTTTATAAATGTTCTATAATGATGTGGTTAAATTACTCTGTTGCGGAGCGCGGCGGCTCGTAGGGCGGTTCAATATCATGCTCCACCAAGTGGTCGTTTTCAGCGATTTCATCCTTGATATGCTCGTTCATTTTGAGCTTTATCTGGTCAAAACCTTGACCATACACGCCACTGACGTTGGCCTGCGTGATGAATGCTTGGGGGTCAATGCTTTTTATGATGCGGAAGATGGTGACCGACTCGATTTTGCGGCACACCACCATAAGAATTTTGACATCCTTCTTGGTATACCACCCCATTCCGGTCAGTACCGTGCATCCGCGTTTCGCATAATTGTTGATGGCAGTCGCGATGCGTTCCCATTCATGAGAGAAGATTGTGAACTGCACCGCCTGACGGTTAGTGTTAATCATCATGTCGACCATGTAGGATACAAGCAGCAGCACCACAAATCCGTAAACAACGCGGTCAAACTGGTGGAACAGGAAATAGGAGGAGGAGATAATGCAGAAATCAACATATAACATTGTACGCCCGACTGTCACATTGGTGTGGCGCGACACCATCGCAGCCACGATGTCAGTGCCCCCGGTGCTGCCGTTATGCACAAACACCATCCCGAGACCTATGCCGCCGAGCAGCGACCCGATTATGACATTCATAAACGGCTGGTCCGGTACAAGAGGCTCGGTGAAAAACAGCGGCAGCAACGTGATAAAGCCCGAAATCATGCTCGCTCCGAAGATGGTGCGCAACACAAATTCCTTGCCGACTAATTTGTAGGCAAATGCCAATAGGATGAGGTTGAGCGCATATTGTGTCAGACCGATTGAAAACGGATTGCCCGTTATGAAGTAGACAATTGAACCGATACCGGTCACCCCGCCGATAACCACCTTCTCGGGAAGAATAAAGGCACAGTATCCGAATGCATATATCAGCGTGCCCAATGTTATCATTATGTAGTCGCGGCTTGATAGCCACAATTGCTTGCCAGAAATGCGCATGTTAGTTATTTTTTTTCACGGTGTAAAGATAATACACCGTTCCGACACATGCAAATAATTGTTGAAAAATGCGCGTTAATTCGTTTTATTGTGCATATAAAGAGCCCGCCCGATTCAGGAGAGAGTCGGGCGGACGGAGAAGGTAAATCGAGATATATGACAAGGCTTTTTAATAACGCCAGCAAAATGCCTTCTCTTGTCCTTATAACATCCGACCTCCCGCTACGGTTCAAAATAATACACATTGCTTGAAATATTTCGCGATTTGATTGTCCCGTTATTCTGACAGCTGATTGAATAAACCCCTCCACTCTCAATATTTCCCTTCGTCCCGCGTCGAAATCTCGCGATTTATGCGTAATTTTGCATTATGGAATCAGCGAGACTTGAAAAAGAACTCATTGCCGACCCGAGCCTGTGGGTGTTGTTGTTGCGGCTTGGCCCGGCGGCGCTGCATGTGGCCGCGTTTTCGCTTGTCGAGGACAATTCGCTCATTTACCGCCGGTTGCCTCTCGACCGTGCCGCTGTGTCGGTGCTGAAGGCAACCGAGGATGCTGTCTATGACAACCCGCTGTTGCTCAGTGACTTCAAGAAGGTCTATTGCGTGGTGGAATCCCCGTGGGTCATGCCGGTACCCGCTCCGGTTGCCGCCGATAACCGTGATGCCGCAACTCTGTTCAACGCATGTTTCGATTCGGGTGGCAAGACGCTCATTATCGACCGTCTTCCCGAGCCTAATGCTGCAATCATAACTGGTGTTGACAGCGGTGTCGACCGTTTTATCCATCGCACTTTCAGCAATCTGACCGTCACCGGACACCTCGCCTCGCTGTGCCGCTATTTCCACTTGGCGCGGAGCAACAGCCCCAAGATGTATGTCAATTTCCGCGACTCGGCAATCGACATTGTAATTATTGACGGAAACCGTCTGCTGCACGCCAACACTTATAACTACACAGATGTTGCCGATGCCGTCTACTATATCCTTGCCTGCCGCAACCGTCTCGGTCTCAATTCTGAGACTGACGAACTGCTGCTCTGCGGCGATGCCGGGCCGCGCGAGGCTGTGACCCCGTTGCTGCGACGATACATCTCGTTGGTCATGCCGGTTATCTTCCCCCCGCGCATGTTCAAGGTTGGCAGGGAGGCGATGAAGGCCCCGTTTGATCTCATTGTGACACCATTATGCGAATAATCCGAGGAAAATACGGGAGGAGGCGTTTCTCCGTCCCCACCAATATCACTGCGCGACCCACTACCGACTTCGCGCGCGAGAACATATTTAATATAATCGAGAATATCCTCGACATCGAGGGGGCCCGGTGCCTTGACCTCTTTGCCGGGACAGGTGCGATAACCTTTGAGTTGCTGTCGCGTGGCGCGGCATCGGTGACTGCTGTGGAAAAATCGCCGGTGCAGGCCCGGTTTATCCGTGAAGTCGCCGACAAGCTCGGCGAGAAAGGTCTTGTGCTTGTCAAAGGCGATGCCCTGCGGTTTATCCGCGACTGCTCGACATCGTTTGACTTCATTTTCGCCGATCCTCCCTACGATCTCCCCGGGTTTGCCGACATTCCCGGAGCAGTCCTCTCAAGCAACCTTCTTGCCCCGGGCTCCATCTTTATTCTCGAACACTCCCGCGCCCACGATTTCTCCCATCTTCCACACTTTGACCGCCACAAGGCATATGGCAGCGTAAACTTCTCAATCTTCATCATCCCCGAGGGATAGTTATAGATTAATCAGAAAGAGGCATCATTTATTCTCTTAACTAATTTTAGCAATTGGAGGGGGATAAAATGTGGATTTTTGTGTACATTTGCAACGAAAAATAACACATACACACTTTTATTATGAAATTCAATAAAATTTTTCTTGCAATTGGAACATTGGCAATGATGGCTTTTGTCGCATCTTGCAGCAGTGACAACAATGATGAACCGGAATCGGGCAAAAGCGATTTCAGCAAATTAGAAAAACCACAGTATGCTGATGACGGTGCGAAATATAAGATTACCACACCCGGCAGTGACATCAGTTCAATCGAACTTACCGAAAGCGGCCGTTATATCATCACCCGCTCATGGACTACACCTTATCGTGCAGAATCGGCTAAGAAAATGCGCGCTTTCAGTGCCGACGGTGCCGTTCTCAGTCGCGCAGGCAGTGATGCATACGTTACCGGCACATATATAAAGGTGGGGGACGGTGAATATATCCTTGACGGATATGGTTCAGTGGTAATTACCGGCACTTCCGACGGCGGTGTCGAGCTTATTGTCTCGCCTGAGGATGGTGATACATTTACAGTCGGTGCCCAACAAGAGTCGACATTCAGCGATGACAATGAAGAAACTCTCGCTCTCTGCCGCTCGTGGGTTCCCGCCAAGCTGCGCGTGCGCATTTCGCTCAACGGCAGGGTGATGGTTGACGAGGCCGGTCCCTACTCTGACTACAATAAGATTCAGGAGCGCGTTGCCCGCAAGCTCGCATCATACGACCCCGACGAATATGACGAGGACGATTTCATCTTTGACGATCCCTATGCCGAGGAGGTCATCTTTACTCGCAGCGGTTCCTACGTCGTTCTTTTCAATGACGGTGAGCTGAACGTGCGCATCTGGAAATGGATTAACCGTGACGACCTCAAGATTGCTTATTCCTATTCTATCGACAGCTTTAACGACCCCGATGACTCAGGAACCGGTTTGCTGACATTCAGCGACCACAATCTGACCGTGTATGAGTCGGAAACCGAGACCGACTCGGAAGATGGCGAAAAAATGACCGTTACCACCGAGTTCTGGACCTCTTTGACTGAAAAACGCTAAAAAGTAACCTTACAAAAATCATTCACGCGGAGTCTGCTCGTTTCCGGATGCAGACTCTCGCGTGATTTTATTATTTTACATCATGAAACTCAGACTATTGACGGCCGGTGTCTTTGTCGCTGGCTGTAATTGTTTAATTCAGGCGCAGAGCCCGACAGCTCTTGCCATGACCTTGAATATCGAGGATGCGCCCTCCCACACGGTCATTCTTTCCGAGATGCCGAAAATCACATTTGTTGACAATCAGATGATTATCTCTACCGTCAGTGGCAACGATGTCATCTATTCTCTTGACAAGGTTGAATCCTATTATTTTTCGGCCGTGCAGTCGGGAATCGAGGATATTGTCAGCGAGGATAAATTGCCCGCGTTTATGATTGAGACAGATGCGGTATCGGTCAAAAACCTCATGCCCGGAAACCGCATCGTCGTTTATGGTGTTCAGGGAATCGCGGTCGCCGTCGGGGTTGCCGGAAATGACGGCGTGGCAACTGTCGATACCTCGGACCTTGCTGCGGGGGTGTATATTGTGAACTATGGAACACGGTCAACTAAAATTGTGAAAAGATGAAACGTGTCGGGTTATTGTTAATGATTTTTGCGTCACTGCTTGGCGTGAAAACAGCTGTTGCTGATGATACGAGTGTGTTTTACACTTATAACCGCGACGGTGGGATACACACCTCGTTTGTCAACCATGTCGACTCGATTACGTTTTCCCGTGTCGATGCCGAGGGGTATGAACACGCTGATATTGTCTCCCAGCTGATATGGATGCCCGATACCGTCGTGCGCATTGACATAGCGGCGGTTGACAGTGTGTCGTTCCGCGCACCGTCGACAATTTACAATCCCGATGCGGTTGTGATTGACGAGTCCCCCATGTGGGGATATGTGCGTTGGGCCGATTATACCCACATCTCCCTCAACCCGTTGATTGCCCCCGCCGATCTTCCACGCGTCGGCGACCGCCTCGTCACGGTCCGGACCAACGAGCTTTTCCCTGCCGGATTTGCCGGTGAAGTCGAGGATGTGACCGTTACGACCGACTCGGTCCTTGTGTCATGCAAGGTGATTAATCCCGCCTTGGTTCTCGACAGGTACTATTGTGTCGGGCAGACAACCGATGTGCCTGTTGAAATAGCCAATTCCCCGCGCCGCAAGCCGGTCGACGGGATGGAGTATGGCGATTTTTATTTCGTTCTGGGATTTGATGACGAAATGGATTTTCAGGCGAGTCAGTATTTGTCAGATTATGACGAGGATTATCGCAAAGCCGGGTTTGAGGCTGCCGCCAAGGGTGCATATTCATGGTATCTCACCGGAAAGGTCTATGCTGCTGCGAGATATTTTGATAAAAATGTGTTTATTGATGCCTATATTGATACTGAAGAACAATATAAGATTCACTTCGAGCTAACAGGTGGTTTTTCGGCCCAAACTGACTTTTCCAATGTTCCGTTAATTGATAATTTAGAGTTCCGAGGGATTATTCCTCAGGTTCCATTTCTTGAAGTATATGGTAAGATAAATCCCGTTATCAATTTTAAGGCTGATCTCGGCATGTATCTCGACTATGAGAAGAAAGTTTATGATTCTTACCATGTCGTGTATAATTCAAATGAAAACCTTCGGTCTTTTTTCAATGCCGAACATTCCCAAGAACCTGAGACATCTGAATTTAGGTTAATGGGTGAGGCTGAGTTGAAAATCGGAGCCGAGGCTGAGATTGCTATCCGCAATGCCGGTTATATAGATGAGGATTTTGGTGAATTCGGTCTCAAAGCTTATGTTGAAGGGGAAATTGGTGCAAAACTGTCGGCATCAATGTTGTTCCCCGTCGGAACTTATACTGATTTTGAAACATCTACATCCTACTATGAGGATGCTTGGGATGAAAATAACGTTTCGTTTGGTGTATATGGACAACTTGGTGCAGGGGTCAAAGGTGTGGCCATATTCAAAGACCCCGTCGAACATCAGCAATATGGCGGTACGGTAGGGGTAAAGGCTTTGAGCCCTGAATTTAATTACACTATCGCCCGGCGCGATTTCTTTCCGGTGTTTGAGACACCCCGCTTTTTCGGCATAACTGCGGGTAATCCCGTCAGTCTGTTCACATCCAATCTTTCCAATAAACTGTTGTTGCCTGTCGAGGTCGGCTACAAGGTCATGGATGAGAATAATGATGAGATTTGCAAAGGTTTCTATGACAACAGTTACCGCGTCCCCGAGGATTTCATGAACTACGAACTCCCTGTCGAGGATGTCTCCATGATGCTTAACCGCAAGTGCAAGGCTTACCCCTTGTTTAAGTTTGTCAACTGGGAGATACTTGCCACTCCCGCTGTGGATGTGGAACTTACCGTCACCCCGGTAACCGGCGGAACCGACGGGGTGCAGAGCACGTCGGCCACTTTGACCGGAAGCGTGGATGGTGCCGAATATATCATAAACCCCAATTTTGCCGGAATCAAAATATCGACTGTCCCGCAGATTGAGGCCGGTTCCCGAGGTGGAAAAGCCGCACTTGACGGGGATGGCTGCATGCGTGTGACCTTTGACGGACTGAAGAAGAACACTAAATATTACTATGCCGCCTTTATCGCCGTCAACGGTGAATACACTTGGGGCGATACCAAGTCGTTCACCACACCCGATGATGATTTCGTCGACCTCGGGTTGAGTGTGAACTGGGCCTCATGTAATGTCGGTGGAAAAGTCGAGACTGACACCGGTATCTATTTCGCGTGGGGGGAGACTTCGGGCAAAGGTTCCTATTCGTGGGACAATTATTTCGACTCCCCTTATGATGGTGACGGCACATGGGCGGGATGTCGCCAAGTGACAGATGACATATCGGGCGGTTCCCGGGATGCCGCGGCGGCTGTAATGGGCGGCTCATGGCGCATGCCTTCTCAGGATGAAATGAAGGAGTTGCTCGATAAATGTGACTGGGAATGGACGAGTATAAAAGGTGTCAGCGGCTTCAAGGTCAAGAGCCGCATCAACGGCAACAGTATATTCCTTCCCGCTGCCGGCAATTTTGACGGCACGTCGGTATCTAACCAAGGCTCTTATGGCGCCTACTGGACCGGGACGGTGCGTCCGTCATCTGATCACTCGACAGCAGGGAATCTCTATTTTGTAAAGAGCGTCAAGTCGACCCAGTGGGGCAACCGTTACCTCGGCCGCGTCATCCGCGCCGTCTGTCCGAGATAACGGTTTCTGACAAGCTGTTAATAAGACAACGGCCCCATGCGGGGCCGTTGTTGTTTATTGTTCAGTCCGGGACGATGGATTTTTGCTGCCGTTGTTGTTTTTGTTGCGACGGTTGTTGCGGCGGCGTTTAGGCTGTTGCCGATTAGGCTGTGGGGAGGTCGTGGCGGCATCGGTTGTTTCCTGCGGCTTCTTTTTGTCGCGTGATGGCGCGGGGCGGTCTTTGCGTCCTCGCGGGTTTCCTCCGCGACGGTCATGATTGCGGTTTCCTCCCCGGCGGTCTGATTTCCTTTCGGGAGTATAGGCGGGTGTTTCGCCAAGCTCGGCGGGAACTTCGTTTTTCTTGATTTCGTAGCCGAGAAATTTTTCGATGCGGCCAAATTTTTCCTGTTCCTGACGGTTGACGAGCGTGATGGCCGTTCCGTCGGCATTGGCGCGGGCGGTGCGCCCGATGCGGTGGATATAGTCCTCGGCCTCGCGTGGCACGTTGTAATTTATCACCATCGATATTTCGTCGATGTCGATGCCTCGGGCAAGGATGTCGGTGGCGACGAGGATGTCGATTTTTCCCGATGTGAAGTCGTGGATTACCTCGTTGCGCTGTTGCTGTTCAAGGTCTGAGTGCATTTCGGCGGCCTTGTATCGGTGGCTGCGCAGTTCGCGTGTGAGTTCCTTGACAGCAAGTTTTGAGGATGCGAAAATGATTACGCGCTTTGAACTGCGTGTCTTGAAAATATGTTTCAGAATGCCGGTTTTCTGCGAGTCGTGGCACACATACGCGCTCTGGTCGATTTTTTCGGTCGGGCGCGAGATGGCGATGCTGACTTCTACCGGGTCGGTCAGGATTTCTTCGGCGAGGCGGCGTGTCTTGACCGGCATGGTGGCCGAGAACAGGAGTGTCTGCCGGTCGGCCGGGAGACGCTTTACGATCTGCATGATGTCGTCGTAGAAACCCATGTCGAGCATGCGGTCGGCCTCGTCGAGGATGAAATAGGTCACCCGCGACAGGTCGACATACCCCATCTGAATGTGGTCGAGCAATCGTCCCGGGGTCGCGATGACCACGTCGGCACCCATTTTCAGTCCGCGCTGCTGGCGTGAAAATTCCGCGCCGTCAGTGCCGCCGTATATGGCGAGGGAGCTGACAGGCAGGAAATAGGCAAAGCCTTCCATCTGCCTGTCGATTTGCTGCACAAGCTCGCGGGTCGGAGCCATGACGATGCAGTTGATTGCGTCGTCGGGCAGGTGTCCGTCAGCTATGCTGTCGATTACGGGAAGAAGGTAGGCGGCTGTCTTGCCGGTTCCGGTCTGGGCACAAGCCACGAGGTCGTGGCCGTCAAGGATTACCGGGATAGTCTGTTCCTGAATGGGGGTGCACTCGTCAAATGCCATTGCGTCAAGGGCATCGAGCACATCATAACTTAGGTCAAGGTCTTCAAATTTCATTGTGTGGCGTGGTTATCTCGCGGAGGAATCGAATCCTCCCGACTCATAGACCCCGAAATGAGGCCTTTGACAGTGCAAAATTACTAAAATTATTCCATCTCGGCAAATATCATTCTGCGAGGAAGGAAATGACGTAGCGCCACTCGGGGCGAATGGATGCTGCGTTTCCGACTGTTTCCCATTTTCCCGGCTTGTCATTGCCGGCCGCGAAATGGGCGAGTCCTATTCCCGTGTCAAGCAGTCCGAGTCCCTCGGGTTTGGTACAGAAAAAGTGTATCGCGTTCCCCTCGGCGACTGCCCGCCACGGCTGTCCGTTGAGCGCCGATGGTGCGAGGCGCATGAGTTCCAGAGCGGGTGACCACTGCCGGTTGTCACCGATGTCAAACAGGTCGTCAAATGCCCGACGCCGGCGGCTGCCGGCAAATTTCTGCATCACTCTCGCCACTAACCGTTCCCGGTCAGCCGCGATGCCGAGCACGACAATTGCGGCGATGCGCTCGTCGGGCGCAGGCGATGCTGCCGCGGTGACATTGCTTCGGGAAAACGTGCCCCCGAGCCAGCATGTCCCCTGACTCTGCTGTGTGAGCCACAGCACAATGTTTTCCATCACCATTCCCGCGTTGACCGCCGACAGTCCGTCGACATCGCGGTAGACGAGTGCGAGACAGCACTGCGCGCCGCTGATGATGCCGTAGGTTCCCACGCGCCCCTCAAGACCACGTTCAATCACGACGATGCGCGCCTGTTGCCCCGGCAGACATTGACGCGGCTCCCGGCACATCTCTCTCAACCGCGCCATAATCTCGCTGTCAACCGCCTCTTTCTTATAAGTGCGCACTGACTTTCTCACCTCAATTGCCTCTCTGACAGTCATAACTACTACACAGGTTTAAATTTTACAATGAAAAAAGGTCACCTTGTGGGTGACCTTTGTGATCCGGCCGCGATTCGAACGCGGGACCGTCTGCTTAGAAGGCAGATGCTCTATCCAGCTGAGCTACCGGACCGACCTTTCAGTTTTGTGGGGACAAAGGTAGTGAATTTATTTCATTCGCCCAAATTAGTGGGAAATTTCGTTCAATTTTCGGAGCTCTTCGGCGATTGCGGCACGGGTGGCGGTGGTTACCGGAACGAGTGGAAGGCGGAGGACTTCGGGATAGCCGATAGAGGGATTGAGTGCCAGCAGTGCTTTGATGCCGGAGGGATTGCCGTCGCGGAACAGTAGCGGATAGAGGGCCGATAAGCGGTCTTGAAGGGTGTCGGCCTCAGCATTGTCGCCGTTTAGCGCGCTATGGATGAGTCGGCCGAATGTGGCGGGAAGGGCGTTGCCGAGTACTGATATGACCCCCGACGCGCCAAGGCGAATCATGGGGAGGGCCAGTGCGTCGTCGCCTGAGATTACTTTGAATCCCTCGGGGGCGCCTGCTATGATTTCGGCAATCTGGTCGAGCTTGCCCGATGCTTCCTTGATGGCGGCTATGCGTCCCGGGAAGTCGGTGGCGAGCCGCAGGGTTGTGGCCGCCTCCATGTTTACACCTGTGCGTCCCGGGACGTTGTACAGTACAACCGGAACGGGTGATGCTTTGGCTATTGCGGCGAAGTGGCGGTATAGTCCTTCTTGTGATGGCTTGTTATAATAAGGTGTGACCGAAAGAATGGCTGCAAAATCATTGAGGCAGGAGCCGATTGACGAGATTTTCTCGACAATCGCGGCCGTGTTGTTGCCTCCGAGACCGAGAATGACCGGGACGCGTCCGGCCACGCGTTTCAATACGGTGGTGTGGACGGCGGTATATTCGTCGGAAGTAAGAGTGGGTGTTTCGGCTGTGGTGCCGAGTGCGACTATATAGTCAACGCCGTTGTCGATGAGGTAGTCGACATGGGAATCGAGTAGGTTGAAATCAATTTTGCCGGTTGGGTCAAAAGGGGTTGCCATTGCGACCCCGATGCCCGAAAAATCAAAAGAGCTCATAAGTGGCGTGGTTTTGAGTGCGCAAATTTAGCCATATTACTGCTAAGACGCAAATTTTTTTGAGAAGTTGTTTAGAATTAACAAGAATTATAAACAATCTCTCAACAAATTGCATATTTCCCGCGTTATATAAGCAGTGATTTTAAATTTAATTGAGTTATGAGTGATTTTAATGAAATAATCAAGGGTGAAAAGCCTGTGTTGGTCGATTTTTTCGCAACATGGTGCGGCCCCTGCAAGATGCAGTCTCCCATTCTTGAACAGCTCAAGGAGAAAGTGGGCGACAAGGCAACGATAGTCAAAGTCGATGTGGATGCCAATCAGGAACTTGCCGCCCGTTATCAGGTGCGCAGCATCCCGACGCTGATTGTGTTTAAAAACGGCGAGCCTCTGTGGCGCGCAAGCGGTCTGCAGCAGCTTGAGGTTCTTGAGCATAAGCTGGAAGAACACATGACACCACCTGAAGCATAAATAGATAAAAAAGACCGGGGCGGAAAGTGATTGCCACTTTCCGCCCCGGTTGTTTTTATCTATGTATAATTACATGAAGCAGAGGATAAGTGCCTGAGCGGCGACTACTCGGAGGAACATTGTCAACGGGTAAACCGTCGAGTAGGCCACGGCGGGAGCGTCGCTGCCGGTCGAGTTTCCGGCATAAGCGAGTGCGGGCGGGTCGGTGCATGAACCCGACATCAGACCCATGATGGTGAGCAGGTTGATTTTATAGACTCCGCGGGCGATGCTGCCGACGATGAGCAGGGGGATAAGGGTGATGATGAAGCCCCAGATTACCCACCACATGCCTGTGGCGTTAAACACAGTTGCGGCAAAGTCGCGACCCGACGAGATACCTACCGACGCAAGGAACAGGCAGATGCCGAGTTCTCGCATGAGAAGCGAGGCCGACGTCGAGGTGTAGGTGACGAGTTTGAGCTTGTAGCCGAAACGGCTCAGGAGGATGGCTACAACGAGGGGTCCTCCCGCAAGGCCGAGTTTCATGCCGAAACCGACGTTGATGGAGCCGACGATGATGCCGAAAAGGATGCCGATGAAGATGGTGATGAGGTTGGGGTGGTTGAGGCGTTTCATCGAGTTGCCGAGTCTCACGCCGAGACGCTCGATGTCGTTGAGGTCGCCGACCACGGTGAGACGGTCGCCCATCTGCAGGCGCAGGCCCGGCGAGGCAAGGAGGTCTACACCGGCACGGTTGACGCGTGTACAGTTAAGGCTGTAGGCGGTGTGGAGGCGCAGGTTGCCGAGCGGCATGCCGTTATACTTGCTCTGGGTGACGACGATGCGGCGCGAGAATACCGCACTCTGCACTTCTTCCCAGTCCATAGTGATTTCATGGCCTACGACTGACTGGAAACGCGGTTCGTCATTGGGGCCGAGCACGACATAGAGTTTGTCGCCCACATGGACTGCTGTCTTGGAAGTGGGGATAATGACCTTTCCGTCCTCGCCCATGAGTCGTGATACCACAAAGTCGCAATCGAGAATCTGGTGCAGCTCGAAAAGGGTTTTCCCGTTGATGAGCTGGTTGGTGACTTCAAATGACAGGATGAGCGGTTTCTGTTGCTCGTCTTCCTGACGGTGCTCGATTTCTTTGATTTCGTTTTCGGTATTGATGCGGAAGATGGCTTTGAGGACAAACATCGAAAGGATGATGCCGATAACGCCGAGAGGGTAGGCGGCGGCATAACCCATCGCCATCACGTTGATAGCCTCGGGGCTGCCTGCTGCCTGCTGAGCGGCGGCGAGACCCGGAGTATTGGTCACGGCACCCGACATGACGCCGACGAGCGCGGTGATGTCAGTGTTTCCGTCAATGTAGAAAATCGCAAGCGTAATGGCCACGTTGAGCGCGACAATCAGCACTGCGAGTCCGTTGAGCAGGACACCGCCTTTTTTAAATGAAGAAAAGAAACCGGGTCCCACTTGGATACCGATAGAGAAGATGAAAAGAATCAGGCCGAATTCCCTGACAAATTTCAAGACTTCGGGGTTGACCACATAGCCGAAGTGCCCCATGATGATGCCGACAAACAACACGAATGTCACTCCGAGCGACACTCCCGCGATTCTGAGCTTTCCGAGGAAGACTCCGGCGGCAATGACGAAGGAGTACAGAACAAGCGTGCTTGCCAGTTCCATGTGTCCCGGGCCAATAAGATTAAAAAGCCATTCCATTGTACCTAAAACAAAAAATATTAAGAATAAAATGTGAATTATATTCTGAATCAGATGCCGTGTGAGGCGTCAAAAATGGTTTAAAATATTAGCAGATAGTATTTTATGCCGTTTTTGAGGCCTTATAAGCCAATTCTGAGTGCAAAGGTACGACTTTTTTCGCAATCGTTAACACAAGATATGGACAAATAACAGATAAAAAATAACAGATAACAGATAACAAATAGCGGGGGCGGGAGTGGGACGGTTTTTTCGGAGCTATTTTTGTTAAAGGCGCGGGGGAAGGGGCCGGAATGTCGCGGATTAGTT
>CAMWRO010000040.1 GCA_947176615.1 uncultured Porphyromonadaceae bacterium | reverse complement strand
TTTCTTTTGATACCGGGGAGTGCTTATTCGGTAATAAATCTTGACTTTGTAATTAATACATATTATCATGACCAATGACTTGGCATTTTCCCCTTGTTGTGCTATCCGTTGGCTGTGCGATTAATTTGACTTTTGTGGAGATGAGTAGGGGAGTTTCGGGATTTTTCTGTATTTTTGTAGAGGAAAACCATGAAAAAATATAGTTATGAGAATATTTAGTTTTGTTGCCCTTTCGGTGTTGCCGTTGTGGGTGTGTGCCGCGGCCGACAGTGCCGTTACTGTGCCTGCTGCGGCTGAAATGGAGCTTTCGGCTCTTGACAACGGCCATAATCCCATTCTGCCTGATTTCCATGCCGACCCCGAGATACTTTTTTCAGAGAAGACGGGGAAGTATTACGTCTATTCGACCACCGATGGTGTGCCGGGATGGGGAGGCCATTATTTCAGCGTGTTTTCGTCGACTGACCTTGTCAACTGGACCGACGAGGGTGTCATTCTCGACCTGAAGTCGGAACAGGTGCCGTGGTCTACCGGCAACGCTTGGGCTCCGGCCATTATCGAGCGCAAGGAGGGTGACGGCTACCGGTATTATTTCTATTACAGTGGCCACAATCCCTTGACTGACCGCAAGGAAATCGGCGTGGCGGTGAGCGATGACCCTGCGGGGCCGTTTACCGATTCGGGCCGTCCGATTGTGGCTGACTCGCCCACGGGCGGAGGGCAGCAGATTGACGTGGATGTGTTCCGCGACCCTGTTTCGGGGAAATACTTCCTCTATTGGGGCAACGGCTATATGGCGGGTGCCGAGCTGAACGATGACTTGGTCTCGATTGACCCCGCGACTGTCACTGTCATGACTCCCGAGGGAGGCACGCTCGAAACTCATGCTTTCCGCGAGGCTCCATACGTCTTCTATCGCGACGGCCTATATTATTATATGTGGTCGGTCGATGATACCGGCTCTCCGAATTATCATGTGGCCTACGGGACGGGTGATTCTCCGCTCGGCAGGATAAAGGTGGCCGACGAGCCGGTGATACTTCGTCAGAATCCCGGCAAGGAAATCTATGGCCCCGCCCATAACTCGGTCATCAACATTCCGGGTACTGATGAGTGGCGCATCGTTTATCACCGTATAAATAAAGACTATATCGACCGCGACAAGGCTCCGGGCATCCACCGCCAAGTGTGCATTGACCGCCTTAGTTTTAACCCTGACGGTACAATCCGTCCCGTAATCCCCACTGATTGAAAATGAAAAAGTTGTTTTTACCTGCGGCAGTATTGTTGTCACTGACCGCGACAGCCGTGGAGCGTCAGCTCATTGATGACGGCTGGCAGTTCTCGCTTGACGGTTCTGACCGATGGGAGCGCGTAGACCTCCCGCATGACTGGAGCGTGACATTTGACTTTGACAGCGTTGCGCCGGCCGGAAACGACGGCGGCTATCTGTGCACCGGCAAGGGTGCCTACCGCAAGATGCTCGACATGACTGCCGCCGACCTCTCCAAGAATCATAGCCTTTACATCGAGGGTGCCTACATGAACTCGACCCTCATTGTCAATGGCGATACCATCGGTTTCCGCCCCTATGGCTACTCGTCGATGATCTATGACATCACACCGGCTTTGAAAGAGGGGGAGAACCTTGTCGAAATCACCGTTGACAACTCGCAGCAGAAAAATTGCCGCTGGTATTCCGGCTCAGGCATCTACCGCCATGTGTGGCTGCTGAGTTCGGGGAAGACCTTTGTCGAGCCGTGGAGCGTGGCCGTCACTACGGCTGATGTAGATTCCTCGTCGGCCGATGTTACGGTGCGCGGTGTTGTCAGGAACGGCAATGGAACTACCGCCGATGTCGAGATTGTCGGCAACGGGAAAACAGTCGCGTCGCGCACGGTGACGGTGGGTGATGACGGAGTGTTTTCCGTGTCAGTGCCGATTGCCGCTCCCGCGTTGTGGAGCCCCGAGTCACCGTCGCTCTATCAGGCCGAAATCAAGGTTGTCGGCAAGGACGGGAAAGTTCTTGACACGACTACTGAGACTTTCGGCGTGCGCAAGTTTGAATATTCGGCCGAAAAAGGACTGATGCTCAACGGGTGCCCGATAGTTCTCAACGGCGGCTGCGTTCATCACGACAACGGCATCCTCGGGGCGCGCAGCTATGACGATGCCGAGGCCCGCAAGGTGCGGCTGATGAAGGAGGCGGGATTCAACGCCGTGCGCACGAGCCACAATCCGCCTTCGCCGGCGTTTCTTGACGAGTGTGACCGTCAGGGACTGATTGTGATTGACGAGATTTTTGACGGTTGGCGCGACATGAAGACACCTCACGATTATGCCAAGGATTTTGACGCATGGTGGCAGCGCGATGTCGAGGCGATGGTTCTGCGCGACCGCAACCATCCGTCGATTATGTGCTGGAGCATCGGCAACGAGGTCATCGAGCGCAAGAAAATCGAGGTTGTCACCACCGCCCGCAAGCTCGGCGACCTGTGCCGCTCGATTGACCCGACGCGCCCCGTGACATCGGCCCTCGCATCGTGGGACAGCGACTGGGAAATCTATGACCCGCTCGCCGCACAGCATGAAATCGTGGGATACAACTACATGATACACAAAGCCGAGTCAGACCACGCGCGTGTGCCGTCTCGCGTCATGTGGCAGACTGAGAGCTATCCCCGCGACGCGTTTTCCAACTACAAGATGGTTGCCGACCATTCTTATATAATCGGTGACTTCGTATGGACCGCCATCGACTATCTCGGCGAGTCGGGCATAGGCCGGTTCTATTATAAAGGTGACAGCGAAGGCGAGCATTTCCAACGCAACCAGTGGCCTTGGCACGGTGCCTATTGCGGCGACATCGACCTCACCGGCTGGCGCAAGCCTATATCCTATTACCGTCAGGCTCTCTATGACTCGGTTCCGTCAATCCACCTCGCCGTGCGCGAGCCCGACGGCTATTATGGCGAAATCCGCGAGACAATGTGGGGCGTGTACCCGACATGGGAATCATGGAACTGGCCCGGAATGGAAGGGAAAACGGTTGATGTCGAAGTGGTGTCGCGCCATCCCCGTGTGGCCCTTTATCTCAACGGCAAGGAGGCGGGAACCGCTGCCATGTCGCGTGACAACGGCTATCGGGCCGTGTTCCCTGTTGCCTATGCTCCCGGGCAGCTCCGCGCCGTGGCTCTTGATGCCGACGGAAATCCCGTAGGGGAGGATGCGGTCATCAATACGGCCGGAAAGCCTGTCGCTATCCGCCTGACTGCCGACCGCACGTCTGTCGCTCCGAATAATCAGGACCTTGTCTATGTCGTGGCCGAACTGCTTGACCGTGACGGCAACGTTGTACCCGATGCCGATACCGCGATTGACTTCACCATCTCGGGCCCGGGTGCGGTAATCGCCACCGGCAGCGCCAATCTCAAGGATACAGCGAGCTATTGCGACACCTCGCGCACCACATGGAAAGGGCGTGCGCTCGCCGTTGTCAAGTCATCCGCCCGTCCCGGCACAATTACCCTCACCGCCCGCGCTCCCGGCCTCAAAAAGTCAACTGTCGCCATTAAGGCGAAATAACAGATAACAGATAACAAATAACAGATAACAAATAATAACAGGGGTATAAAAATCTCCCGTCGGGCGGTCGGTGAAGACCGTGCGGCGGGAGTTTTTTGATACGACGTGATGATTGATTATTAATTCACGTTGAGGTTGTGTCTCAGATAAGTTCCGCGAGAGATGCTGCGTCGGGGTTGACGGCGACAATCTTTCCCTCGGGATTGATTAAGAAAGAGCAATTGCCTCGGGCGAGACGGTAGTCGGTGATAATTTTTGCGGCCTCCGTCGGGCTGAGGTGCATCTGCGATTCCGCGCTAAGATTGTCTCTACGCACTATCTCACGAAAGAGGCGCTCGCTACGGTCAAGGTTGACCGACAAGAGACAAAATCGTTCTTCATTGCCGAGGTTTCGAGCAAACGCGTCGTAGTCGGCAGTCGCGATACGCGACACGGCGTCGGTAGAGTCCCAGAAGTTGAGCAGGACATAACGCCCTTTCAGGTCGGCCAGCGAAATAGATGATGAATCGCTGTTGATTTCAAATTGCGGGGCGGTGAAGCCTTCGGCGGCTTGAACGACACGCTCGGTACGAGCCGATACTGAAAGAAGAAAAACGGCGAAGATCGCAATGATAGACATTGATTTCTTCATTAAAACATAATTTATATTTGACTTGAGGTTCAGCAGGCGTGGGAGGGGTTATGCACCGCCTCGATACCCCGACTTAAACCTTGCCGATTTTCGGCGAGAAACTTGTCTCTACAAGTCTCCATCATTTGTTATTACGCTGCAAAGGTACAAAAGTTTTGGCAAACGGCCAAAATACGGGTCTCACTATCACCTTGTTAGCTCTTTTAAGGCTCTCAAAACCCGCACCCACAGCGGGTTTTAACGGTTTGGTTAAAATTTGTTATTCATATGTTGTACAACATATTTTTCAAGGTCGATAGCTTGATTTCTGTAGAGCGTCGGGGTTCATGTAGAAACCGGGCGATAGGATGTCGGAGAGGGTCGCCGAGGGGTTGGCGCGGAGGTAGGCCGCGACAATCCTGTGTCCCGTGAACCGCCCTGCGCGGCCGGGACTTTCGGGGTTGAGCAGGGTGGTGTGGGGGGCGGGAGCGGTGAGCGACCGCGCGTGGGTCGGGTCGGTGCTGTAAAGGAGGTTGCGGGTAATCAGCGCATCCCATGCCTGACGCTCGTTGGCGGTCATCCACTGCCATTCGTCGCGTGGGTAGCCGAGTGCGGCGGCCTCGTCGACACCTGCGGCCTGCATCACCGCCTCGACCACAGCACCCTCATAGAGGAGGCGGTTGAGTACGGTCGGGTAGGCCGTCCCGGGCGAAAACTGGTATCCGACTTTCACGGCGGCCTCGGTTACATCAATCGGTAGACGCGCGGCCCGCTTGTCGCGGCGGATAAACCCGGGGAAGTGCCCGTAAGGTTCATAATCGGCTCCGAGGTAGTGGTTGAGGCCGACGAACAGCATCGAGTCTTTGAAAAACAGCGACTGGTTGTAGGGGAGGACTATGCCGTAGATTTCGTAGCGCGGGGCCTCGGGGAGCTTTTCGGCAAGTATGGCATAAACGCGCCCGAGCGCACCCTGAACCGAGTCGAGCGAGGGGAGGCGTTGCTCGATGTCAGGCATATAGAAAGTCGTGGCGCGGTCGGCGGCATACTCTGCGACCGATTGCGCGTTGACCTCGCCGCGCCCCGTGACGGCAAAAAGCGCTGCGGCGGCATCGCGCATGGAATCGACTGTCTCGACACGGCCCGACGCGAGCGCGCGGTCGAGGCGGTGAACCCTGACAGGCTCATAACCGGTATTGTCTCCGCCGCAAGACCACAGTAGCGCTGCCAGTATCGATATTATAGCTATTCGTCTCATTTTTCATTATCAGTTTAAATCACTTCATTGGCCAAAATTAGACATAATTTCGCAATCGGGAATAAAAATATAGTGAAACTGTCCCAAATTAAGCCATCTTTTACTACCTTTGCGTGATAATTTGAGGTTATGGACACTTTGCGAACCTACATATTGCGTCTTATCACTGTTGCTGTCTTCATGGTTGCCATGACCGTGCCGACTGTTCAGGCCCGCGACTTTGTGGTCGTGATTGACCCCGGTCACGGAGGAAAGGATGCGGGTGCGCTCGGTGACAAAACCAATGAAAAAACAGTCAATCTCGCCGTCGGGTTGAAACTGCGCAAGCTGCTCGACAAGGAGATGAAGGATGTAAAGGTGGTCATGACCCGTGACGACGACCGGTTTGTCACCCTGCAGGGGCGTTGCGACATCGCCAACAAGGCCAAGGCCGACCTGTTTATCTCCATCCATGCCAATTCTATTGACAAGAAGTCGCCCAAGCGCAAGACAATCAACGGAGCGGCAGTCTATACCCTCGGTCTGAGCCGCAGCAACGCTAATCTCGAAGTGGCCATGCGCGAAAACGGGGTTATGAAGCTCGAATCGGATTACTCGACGACCTATCAGGGATTTGACCCCTCGTCGGCCGAGAGCTACATCATGTTTGAGATGATGCAGCACAACAACCTCGACCAGAGCATCAACCTCGCGCAGGCGGTCCAAAATGAGTTTGTCGCCACGGCAGGCCGTCGCAACCTCGGCGTTAAACAGGCCCCTTTCTGGGTACTTGTCAAGACCGGTATGCCCGCCATACTTGTCGAACTGGACTTCATCTGCAATCCCACGCAGGAAAAATTCATGTCCTCGGCATCGGGACAGGACAAACTCGCCCGCTCGATTTTCAACGGCATCAAAAAATACCGCGGCAGCAACGGCAAGACGACAATAGCCGCCCAGTCGCCGGTCGTGGCAAATGACGCGGGAGACAACGAGGATGCAGAGGCAGAGACTTCCGCGCCGGCTGCCGCGTCGGGTAAGATTGTCTACAAGGTGCAGTTCCTGACATCTGATTCAGAGCTGCGCCGCGGTGACAAGCGGCTGAAAGGTCTCTCGCCTGTCGAGAGTTACCGCGACGGCGGCCTCGTCAAGTACACCCACGGCTCGACCACCTCGATGGCCGAGGCGCAAAAAATATTGAAAAAGGTGAAAAAGTCGTTCCCTCAGGCGTTTATTATCAAGACGCGTGACGGGAAACGCATCAAGTAATTCAGTAAAAAAAGATGAAAAAGATTTTTACCAAAGAAGCTATTATCGGCCTGACAGTCATCGTCTCGCTCCTTGTCCTGTTTTTCGGAATCGACTATCTGAAGGGAATCAACGTATTCAAGGCCGCCAACTACTATTATGTGTCCTATACCAATGTCGCCGGACTCGCCCAGTCGGCCCCTGTGACCGTCAACGGTTTCAAGGTGGGTGTCGTCAGGGAGATACAGTATGAGTATGACAACCCCGGCCACATCTGCGTTGAACTCAGCCTTGACAAGAACCTGAAAGTACCCGTCGGGACCAAGGCCGTCATCGTGACCGATATGCTCGGCACCGCGACTATCGAATTGAAAATGGCCGCTGCGGGCGAAAAGCATGCCGTGGGCGACAAACTGATAGGGGAGAACCAAGCCGGACTGATGGACGCCGTCTCGGGCGAGCTGATGCCGACAATCATGCAGATTGCCCCGCGCATCGACTCGTTGCTGATTGCCGCCAACAATATTGCCGCCAACCCGGCCCTGCTATCGTCGATAAACCGTCTCGACAACATCATGGCCAACCTTGAATCCTCGACCGCCCAGCTCAACAAGGCGATGGGCGCCGTCCCTGCCATTGTCGGGAATGTCAATACCTCGATGGCCAATGTCAGCGAGATGTCGGCCAATCTGAAACAGATTTCAGCAGCGCTCGCCGTGCTGTCCGAAGACCTCAAGTCGGCTCCTATCGACTCGACCCTCCGCAACCTCAACGAGATTACCGCCAACCTCGACCTTGCGACTGCTCAGCTCAACTCGACCAATTCGTCACTGGGCATGCTGCTCAACGACGCGGCTCTCTACAACAACCTCAACAACACCGCAGCCCATCTCGACAGCATCCTTATCGACCTGAAACGGCAGCCCAAACGGTATATTCCCGCAATCAAGGTGTTTTAAATAATTTCTTGATATGTGAAGATTCGGGCCTCGGTTTCTTAAATTTTAGTAAATTTTTGCCGCAAGTGGCAATTTATGCGTATATTTGTCGATTATATTGATATTATAATGAATCGACGTATATACTATATATTTTTCACCTTACTGATGCTGTTGTCGCCCGGATTTCATGCCCGGGGGCAGATTAATACGGATCAGGTGATGCGCATCGGGCGCAACACCCTGTATTTTGAGGACTATGTGCTTTCAATCCAGTATTTCAATCAGGTACTCAGCGTCAACCCCTATCTCGCCCAGCCTTACTTTTACCGGGCCATAGCCAAGCTGAACCTTGAAGACTACCGCGGTGCCGAGGAGGATGCGACGATGGCAATCGAGCGCAACCCGTTCATCACCGATGCCTACGAGGTGCGCGGGGTAGCGCGTCAGAACATGGGACTCACCAAGGAGGCCATCGAGGACTATGACCACGCTCTCGAACAGCTTCCCGAGAGCCGCGGCCTGATGTATAACAAGGCATTGGCCCAGCAGGATGTGGGCGACCTCGACAGCGCGTCGGAAACCTATGAGGCATTGCTGAAATCCTATCCCGGTTTTGAGGGGGGATACATCGGCCGTGCCCGTCTGCGTCTTGAAAAGACCGACACCGTCGGCGCGCTTGCCGACATAAACAAGGCTCTTGAAATCAACCGCAACGCTATCAACGGGTATATTATCCGCGCCGATATAAACATCAACAGCACAAAGGATTATCAGGCCGCGCTTGATGATATGAACGAGGCCATAAAGCTCGAACCGCAATATCCGGGATTCTTTATAAACCGCGCCTATGTCAAGTATCTGCTCGACGACTATTTCGGCGCGATGGCCGACTTTGACTACGCCCTCCAGCTGGACCCGACGAACACCGCCGCGCTTTTCAACCGCGGTATGCTCCGCGCCGAGGTTCATGACACCAACAAGGCTATCGACGATTTTTCACAGGTACTTTCCCTCTCGCCCGATGACTACAAGGCTCTTTACAACCGAGCGATGCTCTACGGCGAAATCGGCGAGTTTGACCAAGCTGTCGCTGACCTTGACAAGGTTATCGAGGCATTCCCCGACTTTGCCGCCGCCTATTTTCTGCGTTACGACATCAAGCGTCGTCACGGTGGCGAGACGGCCTCGGCCAAGCGCGACTATGACCGCTCGATGGAACTGGCGCAGACACGCGTGAAAAAGTCTGCTGCCGGTGAGGATGATTCGGCCGACAAGGGAGTGTTCCCCGAGCTGACAGCCGAGAACAGCGAGACACAGGAACAGGTCAAGAGGCGTTTCACCTCGCTCACGACGATTGACGACAACACCCGCGACGACCGCGTGTTCAACAACAAGAACATTCGCGGCAAGGTGCAGAACCGCAATGTCACCGTTGAGCTTGAACCGATGTTTGTGGTCACCTACTACACATCGCCCACCGAGCTGAAACAGAGCGGCGACTATATCCGCGAGGTCGACGACCTTAACTATACCCGCATGTTGCGTTACCTGTTGCAGGTCACCAACCACGAGCCGTCAATGAGCGACGAGGACGCGATTCAGTCCCATTTCTCGTCAATCGACTACTACAACTCCTATCTTGCCACCCACACCCCCCGCGCCATCGACTACTTCGGGCGCGCGATGGATTTCATGACCACCCGCAACTATCCCGCCGCTATCGACGACCTGAACCGGGCAATCGCGCTGACACCCGACTTTACTGTGGCATATCTCGTGAGGTCCTACGCCCGCTATTGCGACCGGGGGAATCCCTCGGCCGACGGTGACAGTCAGGTTCCCGAACAGGCCAAGAACATGCGCACTATGCGCAGCGACATGCAGGGTGTCATCGACGACTTGGACATGGTCATAAAGCTCTCTCCCGAAATGGCAGTGGCTTATTACAACAAGGGGGTTGTCTTGGCCGAGCTTCAGGATTACACCGGGGCAATCAGCGCGTTTACCAAGGCTCTCCAACTGCGGTCTGACCTCGGGGAGGCTTACTATAACCGCGGATATTCCTATCTGCGTCTCGGCAACAAGGATTCCGGTGTCGCCGACCTCAGCAAGGCAGGCGAGCTCGGCATCGTGCCCTCCTATAATCTGTTGAAACGCATGAACCGATAAATTGACAATACATTTCACCAAAATTTCTGAACTAACGACTAACTAACAATTAATATGACACCTGAAAATCTTGAATACATCAAGGCCAAAGGGATGACTCCCGGGCAAGTTGAAGAACAGTTGCAACGTTTTGTGACCGGATTTCCCTATCTGACAATCAAGGATGCCGCCCGCGTGGGTGCCGGCATCAAGCGCCTGAATCCCGCCGAGGAGGATGCAGCCATCGACCGCTGGCAGCAGTATCTCGACCACGGCGGCGAGGTGACAAAGTTTGTCCCCGCGTCGGGAGCGGCATCGCGCATGTTCAAGGCTCTCTTTGAATATGTCGACGGCGGTACCGACGAGCTTAAACCCGGCTCTCCCGTGGCTGTACTCATCGAGAAAATCGACGAGCTGCCTTTCCTTCCCGAACTTCGTGCCGCCGTTGAGAAACTCTATGGCAAGTCTCTTGACGAGCTGCTTAAAGAGGGTCGCAACCGCGACGTGATTGCTGCAATCGTTAAGCCCGAAGGGATGAACTACGGCGGTCTTCCCAAGGGTCTGCTCAAATTCCATTCCTATACTGAAGGCTCACGCACCCCTGTCGAGGAACATCTGACCGAGGGCGCGCAGTCGGCAGCCAACAGCAAGGGGGTCGTCAACCTTCATTTCACTGTCTCGACCAATCACCGCCGGCTTTTCGAGGAAAAGCTCAGCGAGGTTGTTCCCGCTACCGAGGCCCGCACAGGTGTGAAGTTCAATATCTCCATGAGCGAGCAGAAACCCTCGACCGACACTATCGCCGTCAATCCCGACAATACACCCTTCATTGAAGACGGCCATCCATTGTTCCGTCCCGGCGGTCACGGTGCCCTCATCGAGAACCTCAACGACATTGACTCGGCAGTAGTCTTCATCAAGAATATTGACAACGTAGTGCCTGACTCGCGCCGCGGCGACACTATACGTTACAAGAAGGTTATCGCCGGACTTCTCTTGGAAGTCCATGACAAAATCGAGCAGTATCTCATTGCTCTTGATCAAAAAAACTATACGCCCGACACCCTCAAGGAGATGCTCGCGTTCATGACCGACACGCTCAACATCACCCATGCCGATGCCGAATCGCTTGACGATGACGCTGTTGTCGATTACATCCGTCGCAAGCTCCAGCGTCCGCTCCGTGTCTGCGGCATGGTGCGCAACGAGGGCGAACCCGGCGGCGGCCCGTTCCTTGCCTATAACCCCGACGGAACCGCGTCGCCCCAGATTCTTGAAAGTCATCAGGTCGATACATCGCGCGAGGACTACCGCGAGATGATGGCGAGCGCGACCCACTTCAACCCGGTTGACCTTGTGTGCTACATCAAGGATATTCACGGCAAGAAGTTCAATCTTCCGCAGTATGTCGACCCGGCGACAGGATTTATATCGTCCAAGTCGAGCCACGGCAAGGAACTGCGCGCACTCGAACTTCCCGGCTTGTGGAACGGTGCGATGAGTGACTGGAACACCGTCTTTGTCGAAGTGCCCATCTCAACCTTCAACCCCGTCAAGACAGTCAACGACCTCCTGCGTCCGGCACATCAGAATTGAAAATTGAGAATTGACAATTGAGAATTGCGTGTCAGTAATTCTCAATTGTCAATTCTCAATTCTCAATTAAAATCGAACCCGCTCTCTGATTCAAGCGTTCAATAAATGTATCAATGTTTCATGCTATGAATAAGAGAGAGGAGATAAAGCGCATCTACCGCGAGAGTTTCAGCGATTCTCCCGAGTATGTCGAGATGTATTTCAACAACGTCTACAACGACGACGAGGGAATGCTGCTGTGTAACGATGAGGGACAGCCGGTCAGCGCGCTCATGCTGCGGCAGTTTGAAATGTCGTTCCCCGGGGGCCGCGTCCCGGTAAGCTATATTGCCGGGGCCGCCACCAAGCGCAAGCAGCGCGGCAAGGGTTACATGGTCCGTCTCATGCTTGACGCCCTCCGCGAGTCGGCCCGGCGCGGTGACATGATGTGTTCGCTTATTCCGGCCAGTGAGGCTCTCTATTACTATTATGCCGCTTTCGGGTTCACTACGGTCTTCTATGTCAAGGAGCAGCGTTTCACCGCCTTTCACCAGTTTCCGGTCGAGGGGGAGTATCACTGCGTCGACGAGGTGCTTGGCGACGAATGCCGCGAGGCGTTCAATCGTTTTCAGAATCAGCGCGAGTGCTACATCCTACACTCTGAGCGCGATTATTTCAATATAATCGAGGACCTTAGGTCAGATGGCGGTGACATGGCCGTAATAGCTGTCGATGACGAAGATTGCGGCCGTCGCATCGTCTCGATGGCATGGGCGGTTGTAAAGGACGGCACTTTGCTCGTGACTGACCTGATGGGCGACAGCCGCGATGCCCGCACCGCCGCTTTGCGCCGGTTGCGTGCCCGTCACGCCGATAGACCGGTGCTGCTTTTCGGTCATCCCAACGACTCGATGGGCGGACGGCTCATTCCGCGCGGCATGGGGCGCATTGTCAACGTGGAAAAGTGTCTTGAAACAATCGCCCGGGCCTATCCGCGGCTGAATTGCACCCTGAGAGTGACCGACGGGCTGCTCGGCGATGCTGACAGCGGCATTTTCCATGTCGCCGACGGCAGCGTGACGCGCATGGACGCGGTTCCCGCTCGTCTCGATTTTGATGTGCCTGTCGACGTTTTCACCTCGATGGTGTTTTCGTCGCCCCGCATCGGCGATATTTTTAACTTCCCTGCTGTAAGGCCAATGTTGAGCCTTATGCTTGATTAACCAGATATTTTAAAATTATGATTGTCAATTCCGCTCGTTTTGAAATAAGCAATACAAGTGTAAACAAATGTCCCGACAGCAAGCGCCACGAGTATGCGTTCATCGGCCGTTCCAATGTCGGTAAATCATCCTTGATCAACATGCTTACCGGCCGGCAGAAACTCGCCAAGA
This sequence comes from uncultured Porphyromonadaceae bacterium, assembly GCA_947176615.1. GTDB lineage: Bacteria > Bacteroidota > Bacteroidia > Bacteroidales > Muribaculaceae > Duncaniella. The sequence continues at coordinate 2,498 of CAMWRO010000040.1, read as the reverse complement.
CTTCGGCGACTCCCGGAAAGACATTGCTTATCAACCATTTTCTGATTAATGATGAGTGGTATATAGTCGATCTGCCCGGCTACGGGTATGCCCGCCGCGGGAAATCTCAGCGCGACGACCTTCAGACGATGATTGAGGGATACATCCTCGGCCGTCCCCAGATGACCAGTCTGTTTGTACTGATTGACTCGCGGCACGCGCCCATGAAAATCGACCTCGATTTTTTCAACTGGCTCGGCGAAAACGGCGTGCCATTCTCGATTGTGTTCACCAAGCTCGACAAGCTCGGTCCCGAAGCCGGCAAGCGGAATGTCAAGCAATATTGCAACAAGCTGCTTGAGACATGGGAAGAACTTCCCCCCGTGTTCCTGACATCAAGCGAAGACGGCCGTGGACGCGAGCAGCTTCTCGACTATATCGAGCAGCTCAACCGTCTGCCGATAGAGGAATAAACTATCTTTAATCCGTAGTTGTTGTAAAATTAATAGATAACTCATCAAAATGTTTTATAACGATTATGGAAAAGAAAGATGCAAAAAAGGTAGATAAACGAGAGGATGTCGACAAATATCCCGGACTGCAGACCGATGTTGCCGACGATGAAAAAGTCAGCACCAAGGACACCCGTCAGGAAACCCGCATCCTCAACAACAATCCCCGCAACGAAGATATGTGACAACACTGTCTGACCTACAACAGGCCCCGCTTCCGACTCGCGTCGGGGGCGGGGCCTTTGTTGCAGAATTCTGTTACTGATTCTGTTATTATTGAAATGGAAACTCTCAGAAGGTGATGGTCATCGAGCCTTCGCTCTCAAACTTGAAGCGGTTGCCGAGGGGAGAAATCCACTCGATTTTGCCGATTTCGGCAGAGTGGTTGTCGAGAAATGCGATTCGGGAGTTTTCAGTGGACGTGTCAGTCCATCTCAAAAGGTCTATTCTGGAACCGTCGGAGCCATAAATGTCAATGGTCTGTGGATACAGGGCGAGGTCAAGAGTTCCTATGCGGCATTTTTTTAGGATTATGTCGTTGTTTGTCCATGATGACGGGATAACCTTGACTGAGTCGATGTCGCAGTTGTCTAACGCGATTCTGTAGTTGTCCAGTTCAAGGCTCTCGCTGTCGATGCCCGATATCGTGGTGTCGACAATTCGGTTGAGGCGGAGCGACCTCAGCATTCCCGACGGGACGGTCACGTTGATGGCTTGCGGGTCAAAATCGGTGTAGTAGGTCGTTTTGTCATTTTCATCGGTTACATCGTAGCGCTCGGCGCCGTGGAAATCAAAATTGATTGTCAGGGTGTCGTTGTCGAGCGTGAATGTCAGATATTTTTCCCAGTCGGGACTCATGGTCACGGAGGGTGCGGTGGCTGACGGGCTGCCGGTGATGTTGCATGTCAGGTTGCTGTCAAACGAAATGATGTGCCTGTGTGCATACTCGGGGTTGACATTGATGCGGATTGCGCTGAATGACGCAAGCGGTCTGGTGGTCATATCCGGACCGATTGTGACTGACTTCATCGGCGTGCCGCCCGATGTGATGAATATCGTGGTTCCGATGACCGCGAGCGCGCCGGCAATGACAAGGGCGATTAGGATGTATGTTGTCTTTTTCATTTGTTGTCGTTGTTTTTACAATAGTCGGCATACATCCTGACGAGCTCGTCGGCCGATATGTCGAGCAGATTGAGTTGTTTGAAGAAATAGTTGATTTCGTCGTTGAGAAAGGAGCGTCGGCGAGTCTCGACGATGCGGTCGCGGGCGTCATCGCTGATGAAGAATCCGATTCCGCGCTTGTTGAACAACACTCCTTGCTGGGCCAGATGGTCGTAGGTGCGCATGACGGTATTGGCGTTTACTTCGACCGAAGCCGCGTATTCTCTGACCGACGGGATGCGTGAGCCTGCTGTCAATGTTCCTGTCATAACATCATCGCATATTTTGTCGGCTATCTGAAGATATATAGCTTTGCTGTCCTTGAATATCATATTGTTACCATCGTTCAATTATTTCACTTTCACGGAAACGGAAGTAGGCTACCGTATAGTTTATGAGGCACACGGTGACGGTGGGAATCCATAGCCACAGTGGCGAGATGTCGTCGCCCCGGTATGTTCTCCAGCCGGTGCGCACTTCGTCATCAACCATCAGGTCGGCAGTCCATATACCGATGAAAATGTAGGCGATGCCGATGACGGCGAGGGCGATGAATGTCTTGACAAGCGAGTTGCGCGGCCACACGCTGCTGCCCAGCGCGTAGAATGACTGGACGATACATAACATCATCAGCGTGATGTTCCATTCATCGGTAAGATGCGGTTTAAACACATCGCTGAGTCTAATCAGTCTGACCGGATGGATGTCGGCCGGGATAATTCCCACATATATTATATATCTGACGAAGTCGGCGACGTAGCCAAACAGGAAGTAGACGGCGACAACCCCCGGAATGAAAATCAGCGATCGGGCAATATATTTTTCAAGCTGCGATCCCGGATT
>CAMWRO010000039.1 GCA_947176615.1 uncultured Porphyromonadaceae bacterium | reverse complement strand
TGGTGGTCTGTGTCGACTTGACATTCTCGGGGACATAGGTAATCACGACCTCTTGGTTTTCCTCGTTGATTGTCTCGACATTCTCGCGGATGGTGATGTCGGGGTTGAGCCACATTGTCAGTCCGACAATCAGTCCGAGACCCACCTGCCCGACAATCTTGAACCGTCCGTTGAGGCCCTCCTTGTCGTGCTTGGCCACCTTGATATAATCGTCGAGGAAACCCAGCGTCCCGAGCCAGAAGGTCGACACGAGCATCAGAATCATGTAGATATTGGAGAGATTTCCCACGAGCAGGCACGGCACGATGATGGCAAGGATGATGATGATGCCGCCCATCGTGGGGGTTCCGGTCTTCTTCATCTGCCCTTCGAGGCCGAGGTCGCGCACTATTTCCCCCACCTGCATCAGTTGCAGGCGGTTGATGATGCGGCGTCCGAAAACGATGGTGATGAACAGCGACAGCAACAAGGCCGCGCCCGAGCGGAAGGTGATGTAGTTCATCAGCCGCGCCCCGGGAAAGTCAAGTTGCTGGAGATACTCGAATAGATAGTAGAGCATTTTTACAGTTTACGGTTTACGGTTTGGGGTTTAGGGTGGTTGAGTCTTCGTTGATGATGTCCATGACTACCTCGCGGTCGTCGAAGTGGTGCTTAACGCCTGCGATTTCCTGATAGTCCTCGTGGCCTTTTCCCGCGATGAGGATTACGGTGCCGGGCGAGGCGAGGGCGGCTGCCGTGCGGATGGCCTCGCGGCGGTCGGTGATGTGGAGGGTGCGGCGTCGCATCTCCTCGTCAAGACCCGCCTCCATGTCGCGGATGATGTCTTCGGGCTGCTCGAAACGGGGGTTGTCGCTGGTCAGGATGACGCGCTGGCTGCGCGAGGCGGCCTCGCGGGCCATGATGGGGCGTTTGCCCTTGTCACGGTTTCCTCCGGCACCGACCACGGTGATGATTTCGCCGTCGCGGCCGATGACCTCGCGGATGGCGGCGATGACGTTGACCACGGCATCGGGGGTGTGGGCATAGTCGACGATGGCGGTATAGCCTTTGGGGGAATGGAACGCCTGAAAGCGTCCGGCCACGGGAACGAGGCGGCTCATGTTGACAAGGACCTCGTCGCGGTTCCACCCGAGGAGAATCGACGCGCCGTAGACGGCGGTGAGGTTGTAGGCGTTAAAGCGTCCCGTGAACAGCAGCTCGACTTCGAGGCCGTTGAGCGACAGAAGGGTTCCGTCGAGGCGGCTCTCGATGATGCGTCCCGTGAAGTTGGCATCGCCGTGCAGCGAGTAGGTGTACTTGCAGGCGCGGGTGTTCTGCAGCATCACCTCGCCGGTGCTGTCGTCGGCGTTGGTCAGCGCGAAAGCGGTGCGGGGGAGCATGTCGAAGAATGACTTTTTGGCCTTCAGGTAGGCGTCGACGGTCTTGTGGTAGTCGAGATGGTCGCGGGTGAGGTTGGTGAAGATGCCACCGGCAAATTCGAGTCCCGCGATGCGGTGCTGGTCGGCGGCATGGGAGCTGACTTCCATCGCGGCGTAGTCACATCCGGCCTCGACCATGCGGTGGAGCAGCTCGTTGAGGGTGAGCGGGTCGGGGGTGGTGTGGTCGGCGGGGATGCGCTCGGTCTCGATATAGTTGGCCACGGTCGAGAGGAGACCGGCCTTGTAACCCATGAGGCGCGCCATCTCATAGATGAGTGTCGCGGTTGTCGTCTTGCCGTTGGTCCCGGTCACCCCGACGAGTTTCAGCTTGCGCGAGGGGTTGTCCCACCATTGCGAGGCAAGATAGCCGAGGGCGATTGCCGACGAGGGCACGACGATGTAGGTGACTCCGGTCGAGGTCATCGCCGGAAGTTCCTCACACACGATTGCCGTCGCGCCTTTCTGCACGGCGGCGTCGATAAAGGTGTGGCCGTCGACATTCACGCCGCGCACGGCGACAAACAGTGTTCCCGGCTCGACTTTGCGCGAGTCGGCGGTCAGCGACACGATGTCGATGCGGTCGCTGCCGAGTATATTTTCGATTTCAAGTGGCTCAAGCAGAGCGTAAAGCGGTTTCACGAGGTTGTCAGTGTTTTGGCCCGATGGGGGACGGACTAACGTCCGCTGCCCGGACAGACCCGTTAATTTGTTATCGGTTATTTTTTATTTCTCATTCAGTTTCTCAGCGTCAGTGTCACGCATGTGCCGCGCGAGGCTGTCGCCCCGGCTGCCGGTGACTGGGAGGATACATGGCCGGCACCGTCGATTTTCACGTCGTAACCGGCTTTTTCAAGTGTGACGATAGCGTCGCGGATACCGTAGCCTTTGACATCGGGTACCGTGCCCGAGCGGTGGCCCTTGGCGGGAGCTTTCAACGCCTTGCGGACGCCCGGCATCGAGAACTCGGCCCGGAAGTGGCCGAATGGGTCGCCCGACGGGGTGGCGAAGAATGTGGGCGACGTGCCCTTGGTGCCGTCGGCGGTATAATCCGAGCTGTTGTCGAGCATTCCGCGCGAGTAGAGTTTCAGGGCGATGTTGCGCAGCACCTGTCCGCTCGTGGTCGCCGCGCCAAAGAAGTTGCGCGTCGGGTGGCAGGTCAGCACCACGCAGGAATACTTGGGCTTGTCGGCGGGGAAGAAACCGCAGAAGGCGAGGCGTTTTTTCGACGTGTTGTAGGCGCCGTTTTCAATCATGTAGCATGTGCCGGTTTTTCCTGCAATCGCGACAGTCTTGTTGCGCAGGAACCGGCCGGTGCCGTGGTCGCCCCACACGACGTTTTTCAGCATCTGCCTCATCGTGGCTGCTGTCTTTTCGCTACATGCGCGTCCGTTGCCCATGTAGGATATGGGCAGTATCGAGTCCACGCCGTTGCCGCGGATCTGCTTGACGAGGCGGGGGCGCACGAAGCGGCCGTCATTGGCGATGGCGTTGTAGATGGCGAGGGTGTAGAGAGGGGGAATCTCGGTCGCGTAGCCGTAGCTCATGCGCGACAGGGCGATGCGTCCTCCGCGGTCGCTGGGGACGCTGTCAAACCGTGGCGGCACTTCGCCGGCGATGCCGGTGTTCATCGGTTCAAGGAAACCGAGGCTCTTTACGCGCGAGTAGAAACCGCCGGGGTTTTCGTCATAGCGGCGGGTGATGATGCGGGCCATGCCGATGTTGGACGACTGCTCGATAACGTCGCCCGCGCGGATTGATGCCGAGTGGTGGGCGTCGGTGATGGCGCGTCCTCCCGCATAGGCCCATCCGCCGCCTGTCGGGAGCACTTCGTCGAGGTTGGTGACAATGCCGTCCTCGATTGCAATCATCATCGAGAGGGTTTTGACAACCGAGCCGGGCTCGTAGCCCATCACGGCGCGGTTGCGGGCCTCGATGTAGCCGGGACCGTTGGGGTTTTTCTCAAGATTGGAAATCGCCTTTATGTCGCCGGTCTTGACATCCATCAGCACGGCGACTCCCCAGTCGGCGTTGCAGGTGTCGAGCACGTTGTTCAGCTCGTTTTCCACGATGTCCTGCATGTTGATGTCAATCGTTGTCACGATGTCATATCCCGGTGTGGCGGCCACGTCGGTCCAGTTGGTGATTTTCTTGGTCAGGGCGATTTTCTTGGCATAACCCTCCACGCCGTAGAGCAGCGAGTCGAGAGCTTTTTCCAGTCCCGAGATGCCGTGAATCTCCTTGCTGACGCGTGTCTGGCCTACGCCGCCGATGCTGCGTCGCGCCATGTCGCCGTAGGGGTTGAAACGGCGCAGGTAGGACTCGGTGGTGAGTCCGTTGCGGTTGCGGTTGCGTATTTTGAAAAACGGAAATGTTCGCAGCCGGGCGACGTCGCTGTGGGAGAGTCCCGAGATGAGGCGGTAGGCTCGGGGTCGCTTTTCATGCGGTTTCTGCAGCGGCTTTGTCAGGTGTTCTTTCCACTGGGCCATTGTCTTGGAGGGGAAATAGCGCGCCATGCTGTCGGCGATGGAGTCGATGCAGGCGCGGTAGAGGGTCTCGTTGAATTTCTCGCTGCGGTAGTCGATGCGCGCGGTATAGAAACGCAGGTTGGTGGCAAGCACGCTGCCGTCGGCGGCGAGGATGTTGCCACGGGTGGGGTTGATGGTGTCGACGCGCGACAGCTCTTTGTTGGCCTTCTCGTTCCACTTGTCGGCTGAGAGGACGGTGGTGTCGACCATCTTGGCGACTATACCGGCCGACAGCAGCAGGATGCAAAACACGATGATGCCATACCTGAAAAGAATGTTGCTGCGGTTGTCTTTTTTCATTTTCGGGGAATCTTGTAGGGTGGGTGTGACTGTACTTTGAGATTAAGATGCATGGAGTCGACAAGATGCTGCATGGATGTCTCGCGGGTGCGTCCCATGAACTCGCTGCGCTCGCGGGCCTTTTCGTTGTCGACTACTTCGAGCTCGCGGGTGAGGGCGGCGATTTTCTCCATGTTGGTCTGGCAGACATATTTGTTGGTGATATACACCATTATGACGAGTATCGTGATGAGCACCGGCAGCCAGTTGCGGGCGAAAAAGTCGCTCGACAGCAGCTGGCCGCGAAAGAGGCGTGAGATGAATGATGAACGGTGCGTGGACATTGTTTCGGTTAATTGGTTGTGGATGACGGGGGATGGCGGACTGAAGTCCGCTGCCGGGACAAACCGGGTTGCTGTTTTTATCTGTTATTTTTTATCTGTTATTTTTTCACTGATTCGCAGTTTTGCGCTGCGCGAGCGGGGGTTGGCTGCGATTTCGGCCTCGTCGGGGACGATGGGGCGGTTGCTGACAGGCTTCATCGGGGCGAGCAGCCGTCCGTAGAAGTCTTTTTCCACTTTCCCCTCGAAGTTGCCGGTCTTCATGAAGTTTTTGACAAGGCGGTCTTCAAGCGAGTGGTAGGTTATGACGGCAAGCCGTCCGCCCGGTTTGAGCACTTGCAGCGCCCCTTGGAGCAGGTCGCGCAGTGCGCCCATCTCGTCGTTGACTTCGATGCGGAGTGCCTGAAACACGCATGCAAGCTCTTTTTTCTCGCGGCGGCTGTCAAGCATCGGGGTGACGATTTCGATAAGCTGTCCGATGGTCTCGACCGGGGTTCCCGACTCGCGTGCCCTGACTATGGCCCGGGCAATCTGCCGCGACTGTTTCAGCTCGCCGTAGAGGTAGAAGATGTCGGCAAGCCGTTCCTCGCTTGCCTCGGCGATGATGGCGGCTGCCGAGCGGCGCGCGCGGCGGTTCATGCGCATGTCGAGCGGCCCGTCAAACCTGAACGAGAACCCTCGCTCGCTGTCGTCAAAGTGGTGGAACGACACCCCGAGGTCGGCAAGCACGCCGTCGACCCCGTCGACATCGTAGTAGCGCATGAAATTGGTGATGAACCGGAAGTTGGAATACACCATTGTGAACCTGTCGTCTTTCCATGCCCGCTTTACCGCGTCCTCGTCTTGGTCAAACGAGTAGAGGTGTCCCCCCTCGGCTGCGTCGAGCCGCTCCATGATGGCGCGGGAATGGCCTCCGCCGCCGTAGGTCGCATCGACGTAGATTCCGCCCGGGTGAATGTCAAGAGCCTCGATAGTGGGGGTTAAAAGTGCAGGGATATGATAGGTTTCTTCCGGCATAATCACATTATTAATATAAAATTCGCTGTAAAGTTACTAAAAATTTGCATAACTAAACAGCGAATCGGGGCAGAATTTTTCAGAATATCTGTTATTGGAGGGCAATATTCTGTGTTTCAGTGCATTGGCCTCGTTGTGGTTTATTTGCAAATGTAAACGGAAAAATCAGTCGACCCACTCTGATTTTTCACGTCGCGAGGGGCCGTAGGCAACCGTTGCCGGAGGGTTGACGCAGTAGCCGCAGAATGGGACCGGATTGTCCCGCAGCCGCTTGATCTGTTTCACGTCGGTAACCTCGTCGACACGCAGGAAATCGCCGTCGAGATGGGTGAACCCGGTACCGTGGGCGCGATTGAGATGCGTAACGCAAGCGCTTATGGAACAGGGATATATCTTGTCGCCGATGATTGACACGCAACCGCGGTTGTAGCACTTGAAATGGGCGATGCGGGGGTTCTGTTTTTTGTCAGGGTCAAGGCCGAACCGGAAAAACGAGTCGGCCATCGAGCGGTCGCCGAAGACCTCGGTTTCCACCCCTTTTTCCCGGCACAGGGCGAGCACTTTGTCGTAGTCAAACCTGATGGGGTAGCGCGTCACGGCAAGGATGAATTTCTCGTCGCGGCACCGCTGCCAGAAATCCTCCCCCATGCGCGGCAGCATGATGCCGTTGGTGAAGATATAGAGTCGCGCGTCGGGGAACCCTTGGCGCAGGGCGGTCATCGCGTCGTTGAGCCGGGGGTAGAGAAGTGTCTCGCCCCCGATCAGATAGAGGGTCGGTACCTTGTCGCCGCACACCCGCGACAATTTCCCGATGCTGCGGCACAGGGTGTCGAAATCCTCGGGCTCGTCGGGCGCGAGAGGAGAGTAGTGGGTGCACCCTTTGCAGTTGAGGTTGCAGTGGTCGGTGACGACAAATTCAAGCCGCAGCGGCATCGCGCGGTGGGCGCGCCACGACTTGTAAAGACTGATAATCGGGCGGAACGGATTTTTCATGTTGCAAAAATAGCTAATATCCTGCCATTGCACAAAAAAATAGGTTGTCATCACGACAACCTATAATCTTTAACCTTAAATCTAATACCATGAAAACACAGTGCAAATATAGTAACTATGTCTTTAAAACCACCCGGCGGTGGAAAAGTTCGGCTGATATTGAAATTTTAACACACATTAACTGATGTTGATGAATAATAATTGCTAACTTAGCGGCACGATTGGTTGCAATTTGCCATCTGATTAGGTTTTTATTTTACATTACACATTCTATTATCGTTATTTTGATGAAAAAGTATTTTGGATTAGTAACAGCGGCGGCATTGTGCATGACCCTTGCGCCATCGGTCTCCGCCCACAGGAAAGTCTCGCCCCGGGAGGCAATGACATCGGCCTATATGGAGCCGAAACCCGCCTCGCCGATTTACAAGTTTCCCACCCGTGCCCCTTCAGGCCTTCTCGATTTCAGCCGGGAGATGCAGTCCACATCGATGACTCCTTTAAAGGCTCCGCTGAAAGCACCCGAAGACATAAATCTGCTTGGATATGTCCCCTCGGCGGCAGGGTCTTATTACGGGTATATCCAGAGTGTACCCTATCGCGAGGGGAGTAACTTTTCACCGGTTTCGACCTCATTTGTCTACAACACATGGGGCGGCGTGGAGGTAAACGGCACTTATTACACCGTTTATCAGATGGCCATAAGTCCTACCGCCGCCTATAACTATCTCTGTGCCTACAACACGACGACTTGGACGTCGACCAAGATGACATCCCTTTCAGATTTCGCTCTGTTCTCCACCGCGCTTGCCAAGGACCCGACTACCGATGAGGTCTACGGCTGCTTCTTCAGTGCCGAAATGGATAAATATGAGTTTGGCATCGCCGACTTTGAAAATGCCACCCGCACCACAATCAGCGAGATTGACCCCAAGAAACCTTGGGCCGGATGCGCGATTGACAACAGCGGAAAACTCTTTGCCGTCGATGTCTCGGGCGACCTTTACTCGGTCGACAAATCTACCGGGGCAACCACGCTGGTGGGCCCTACCGGCGTGACAACCAAATATTTTGCAGGAATGTGCTATGACGCGAAGGGGGACCGCATCCTCCGCGCCGTGTGCAACGATGACAATGCCGGTCTCTATCAGGTCAACCCTGCTACCGGCGAGTGTCAGCTCCTTGCCGACTTCCCCAATAAGGATCAGGTGATGGGACTCTTTATCGGCGCGCCTCTTGCCGATGATGCCGCTCCCGAGGTCCCGGCCGATGTCAAGGCCGACTTCCCCGAGGGCTCGCTGACCGGCAAGGTGTCGTTCACGGTTCCCGCCGTGACATTCGGCGGCGCGGCTGCCGAGGGTGAGGTCGACTGGCAGGTCTATGGCTACTATCAGGTTCTCGCCTCGGGCAAAGCCGGATATGGCGAAACCGTCGAGGCCGACATCACAGCTCCTTACGCCGGGCAGGCAACCTTCCAGATTACCCTTTCCAACGAGGCCGGTTCTTCGCCCAAGGCTTCGGTTTCATGCTTTATCGGCAAGGGAACTCCCGCAATACCGATTCCATATGTAACATATGCCGACGGTGTCGCCACGCTGACTTGGGAACCTGTCACCACCGCCGTCGATGCCGGATATATCAACCCCGACGAGATTACCTACTCGATTACCCGCTGGCCCGACAATGTAAAGGTGGCCGAGCACATCTCCGAGACCACTTTCAGCGACCTCATCCCCGAGCCTGAGGGACTGATGTCCTACTACTATACCGTCGTGGCCGAGTATGGCGACAAGATGTCGGGCTACGGCACTTCGGTTCAGTTTGTCGTGGGAAGTCAGGGCGTGCCTTATATAAATGACTTCTCGGCCTATAACTCGCTCCAGTTCTGCAAGATAATCGATGTCAACCACGACAACACCACTTGGACAAGCAGTGCCGGAGGCGCCACCGTGGTCAACTATATGGGAAATGTCGCGATGGACGACTGGCTCATTACCCCCGGCATCAACCTTGAGGCCGGACGCAGCTATTATGCCGAAATCACCCTGCGCTCCCTCCAGATGCAGGGCGAGCATGCCAATATCGAAATCAAGCACGGTGATGCCGCCACTCCCGAGGGCCTGACCGAGACAATCGCCCCGCTGGCACCCATCAGTCAGCTTGTCTCCAAGCCTGTGACAACCATTTTCCGTGCCGAGGCCGACGGTCCTCACTACATCGGCGTTCACGCCGTGGCCGAGCAGTCCAACTGGGCACAGGTGCAGAAGATTGTGCTCAAAGATGCCGCCATGCCCGACTCGGTTCAGAATCTCACCGTCACTGCGCAGCCATTTCCGGCAGTGGCCGCCGACCTGAAATTTGACGCTCCTGAAAAGACCGCCGCCGGCGACCCGCTCGAATCTATCAGCAAAATCGAAATCATCCGCGGCGGAGTTGTTGTCAAGACCTTTGAAAATGTCGCTCCCGGCGAGACTGTCGAGTGGGAGGATGTCATCGGCAACTCCTCGTGGTCAAGCGGCAACTACATGTGGACGATTGTTCCGTATAATGAAATCGGCGACGGACTCGCCGTGACCCGCATCGAGCATGTCGGTCTCGCGGCTCCCGGTATGCCCGAGAGCATCAGCGCCGTCGAGGATGGCGACACCGGCATCGTGACTCTCTCGTGGAGTCCCGTCGACTATGATGTCAACGGCCGTCCTCTTGACGCGCAATATATCCACTACCGCATCCTCAACGGCGGCGATTACATCGACAACGACCCCGATGTCGAGGGCAACACCTATACCTATCAGGTTGCCAAGGATGGCGAGCAGAAGTTTGCGATGATGGGTGTGCAGCTCTACAACGAGCGCGCCTCAAGCGTGGCTTTCACTCCGGCAATGCCTGTCGGGAAACCCTACTCGCTTTACAATGAATCGTTTGTAGGCGGTGTGCCCGCACACGATGTGGCGACATTTGACTCTCAGAATTACGGTTTCTGGGCCGCTGTGGCCGACGGTTATTATGAAGGCTATGTCTCGGCCGACAACGACGGCGGCTTCCTGTGTCTCGCCGGCGAGTCAGTGGGAACAGCCTCCTCGATCTGTCTCGGAAAGTTCAATCTTGCAGGAATGGAACGTCCCGCCTTCTCGTTCAGCCTCATGAACGTGTGGGACGGTAACGACGAGCATTTCAGCCAGAACTATGTCGACATCCTTGTCGACGCAGGCGAGGGATATGAGAAAGCCGCCACTATATCGTGTGACATCCATGACAGTTGCGACGCAGGCCGCTATGCCAAGCAGACGGTTGACCTCTCGCGTTACACTGACTCGGGCAACATCAGGATTGCCATCCGCGGAACCATCATCAACTATGTGATTCTCGCCATCGACAAGATTAAGCTCGCTCCGGCACTTGACCACAACCTGACTCTCGCGGCCCTGACCGCACCGTCGAGCGCGCGTCCCGGCAACGAGCTGCGCATCAACGCGTTCATCGAAAACAACGGTCTCAAGGCCGCCGAGGATTACACCGTGACCCTCTATCGCGACGGCGTGGAGGTGGCCACTCTCGACGGCAGTGCCCTTGAGCCCGATGCCACGACATCGCTGCTGTTCACTGACAGGGTGAGTCCTCTCTCGACAAGCGAAATCAGCTATACCGCGACCGTCAACTACGCCGCAGACCTCGACAAGAGCGACAACTCGTCGGCCGAACCGTCGGTGGTGAATGTCGTGCTGCCCAAGTATCCCGCACCCGAGAACCTGTCGGCACAGCCGGCCGACGACGGCACAGTCAGCCTGACTTGGGACGAGCCTTCGGCAACGATGGAATCCGACCCCGTCACCGAGAGCTTTGAAGGCGGCAACGCCAATGCTGTCGACAGCTACGGCGACTGGACTTTCATCGACAAGGACGGCGCGATGAGCAGCTACGATACCAAGATGGCTTTCATGGTCTATGAACCCGACCCCATGATACTGAGCTTTGAGCCGGGATACACACCCCATAGCGGCAACCGCTATCTCTCGGCGTGGGGCAACAGCGACGCCCCCAATGACGACTGGGCGATTTCACCCCGCTTGAGCGGCTCGGCACAGGCTGTCACCTTCTATGCCCGCAGCCTCTATGACGAGGATGGCGGCGAGGCGTTCCGTTTCCTCTACTCGACCGGCAGCCTCGACCCCGGTGATTTCGTCGAAGTCGAGGCCGTCAGCGCGGTTCCCGCCGAATGGACACTCTACACCTTCAATATCCCCGACGGGGCAAAGTATTTCGCCATCAATTGCGTGTCGCAGTACCAGTACACCTTCATGGTCGACGACGTGACCTATGTTCCCGCCGGGGCCGGAGGCAGTCTGTCGCTTGCCGGATACAATGTATATCGCGACGGTAAGGCTGTCAACGATGCCGTTGTCGAGGACAATGCCTTCATCGACAGTCCCGTTGCCGACGGCGAATATACCTATGTCGTGACCGCTCTCTACGACGAAGGTGAGTCGACGGGTTCCAACGCCGCCGTTGTGACCGTCGTGAAATCGGGTCTTGACAGCGTCGTTCTCTCCGCTGCATCGGTTATCACGCGCAAAGGCGAGATTGTCGTCACCGGCGCCGAAGGTCTTGAGATTGCCGTTGTTGCAATCGACGGCAAGACAATCGCCTCGGAGCGCGGCGCAGCCGAAAATGTATTCCCGGTAACCCCCGGGTGCTACCTCGTCAGGATTGACCGCTCGGCAGTCAAGGTGATTGTGAGGTAGCGGTAAAGCTCCCTCTTGAGCGAAAACTGTTGTAATGCGGGAAGCCATTGCGCTTTCCGCATTTTTTTTCGTGTAGGGACGTTTTGGTGCGAGGGTTACGATTGTGTTACAATGCAGGCGGATAGGTCGTTAAATGTCGGGGTTAATATTTTTTAACACTGACAGTTCTCTTAAAGAGGTCAAAAAATCGTATCTTAGTGCCTTAAAAACAAACCCCACATGAGTATTCGCATTTTAGTTATAGACGACGAAGAGTCAATCTGTGAGATAAACAAATTCAATCTTGAAAAAGAAGGATATGAGGTAGACTGTGCTTATAGCGCCGAAGAAGCACTCGGCATGGACCTGACTCCCTATGACCTGTTCATCGTTGATATAATGATGGAGCGTCTTAGCGGATTTGACTTCGCCAAGGCTATCCGCAACAGCTCCTCGACCGAGGAGGCCCCCATTATTTTCTGCTCGGCCCTCAACAGCGAGGATGACACCGTCATGGGTCTCAACATCGGTGCCGACGACTATATCACCAAGCCCTACAGCATCAGCGAGATGCTTGCCCGCGTCAACGCCGTGTTGCGGCGCAGCGCCATTGCCCGCAAGCAGGCCGCCGCAGCCGCCCCTGCGTCAGAGGCGATATATGAGCCGCAGGTGACTTACCGCACCCTGCGCATTGACCCCAACGAGAAAATCTGTTATCTCGACGACGAGAAAGTGGCGCTGACCAAGACCGAATTTGAAATTCTCTCTTTCTTCCTCACTCACCCCAACCGCATCTACTCCCGCGAGGAGATTATTCGTCATGTGTGGAGCGGTGATGTCGTGGTTACAAACCGCACTATTGATACCAATATCACCCGCCTACGCAAGAAAATAGGACGTTACGGAAACAGTATCGAAACGCGCTTGGGATTTGGGTATGGTTTTAAGGAGGAGGATTAGCTACCACTGGCGGTTGTTCATCCCTATTGCCTTGGTGATAGGTGTGATAATCAGCATCCTCGTCTGGTACCAGTACCGTCGCGAGGCCGATTATCGTGCCGAAATCATGGAAAAGGAGCTTGCAATCATCAACAACCGCATCATCTATGCCTATGAGCGCGACATTTCTCTCCGCTCGTTCATAAACTTCATCCAGCAGTATTATCAAGGCTCGATGTTTGAGGGTGTCCGGGTCAGCGTCTACGACAAGGACGGCCTTCTGATGTACTCGCTCGGCGTCCCCGTCCCCTACGACCTTAACAAGCTGAAATACCGGAAAGTGGCTTCAGGCCCCGCCTTTGCCGCCGAAAATCCTATGGATGACGGACACGGCATTATCAGGAACAACGACGACAAGATTTTCTATTACTCGGGTTTCAAGAGTGACGACGGCCAGATAACCGTGCGCACCGCCATGCCGATGACCCGTGACATCCACGACGAGATTGACATCGACCCCACGGTCTGGGCCGTCATAATTCTCGCGGTGATTGTAGCGTTGTCGGTCGTGTGGTTCTCCACACGCATGCTCTCGCGCAGCATCACCCTTCTCAACGACTTTGCCTACCGCGCGTCGACCGGCGGCCACTTCACCGGCCTCGACAAGTTTCCCCACAACGAGCTCGGCGACATTTCACGCGAGATAATCCGCCTGTACCGCGACCGTAGCAACGCCATCGAGCAGGCCAACAGGGAGCGCAGCGTCGCCATCCACGCAATCGAGGAAAAAGCCCGAATAACACGTCAGATAACCAACAATATCAACCACGAAATCAAGACCCCCGTCGGCATAATCCGCGGTTATCTCGAAACAATCCTTGACAACCCCGACCTTGACGAGAAATCCCGCAATCATTTTCTGTCGCGCATGAAGGAGAATGTCGAGCGGCTCTGTTCACTCCTCAACGATGTGTCGACAATGACGCGTCTTGAAGAAGGTGGCGAGAAAGTGCCTCTTGAAATGGTCGACATGCACGACCTTGTCTATCAGATCAACAACGACATTCCCGCCTCCCAGACCGCTCCCGGAATGACTTTTGCCTATGACCTCCCGCTCGACTGCCGCGTCGTGGGCAACTATAACCTGCTCAACGGTATGCTCTACGGCCTTATCCGCAATGCAGCCATGCACTCGGGGGGCACCGAGATTTCCCTGAAACTGGTGTCGCAGAACGATTCTTTTTTCATCTTCTCGTTTGCCGACAACGGAAACGGCGTGGGGGAAGAACACCTCATCCACCTCTTTGAACGGTTCTACCGTGTCGACACCGGGCGCTCACGCAAGATGGGAGGCACCGGCCTCGGACTCCCCATTGTCAAGAGCACCGTCCTCGCGCTCGGCGGAACCATCTCGGTTCACAACCGCTCGAAAGGCGGTCTGGAGTTCATCTTCACCCTGCGCAAGTGGAACGACGATTTTCTCCGCGGCCGGAAAGAGGAGGAGACCGCTGAGGCGGTGTGACACCCCCTTTGGAGACCGATAAATAGTGAATAAATGTTAAATAGACGTCGCGTTACAGCATTGTGTCTGAATTGTGACACAATCGTAACCTCGCTGGCCTATTTTTGTATCATGAAAATAATGACGGCTTAAATTTTAAAGCCTTATTAAAAAGAGATAAATCAATACCCCGATTATTCGGGTGCAATTTATAGTAGTCGAAACCAAGAATTAATCTCATTAAGCAGGAGACTGTCGCTGACGACAGCCTCCTGTTGCTTTTTACGGCATTCTCAGAACATTTATGTCCCGCCGCGTGTTTCAGATACTGAACTAAATCTTTTAAACATCATTAGACATGGCTAAGACTAAAAGTATCAAGGGTACCAAGACCGAGCAAAACTTGGTCATTGCCTATATGGCTGAATCAGCCGCATATTCGCGTTATACCTATTATGCCGCTCAGGCTGAAAAAGAAAAGTATTTCCCCATTCAGAAAATTTTCACCGAGACCGCTGCCAACGAGCTCCGTCACGGCAAAGTGTTTTTCAAATTCCTTAAAGGTGGCTCTGTCGAGGTCCCGATGGCCGTCGACGCGGGCGTGATCGGCACAACCGCCGAAAATCTTGCCACAGCCGCCCATGAGGAGCTCGTCGAGGGTGTCGAGATGTACACCGAGGCAGCCAAGGTTGCCGACGAGGAAGGATTCCCCGAAATCGCCGGGCATTTCCGTGCCATCGCCGAAGTCGAAGACCATCACCGCCGCCGTTTCGAGCGTTACCTCAAGCAGGTCGAGGAAGGCACCGTGTGGAAGCGCAAGAAACCGATCAAGTGGCAGTGCCTCGTGTGCGGATATATATATGAAGGAACCGAACCCCCTAAGGAGTGTCCCGCTTGCGACCACCCCTATCAGCACTACATCGCCCTCGACGACCCCGACGAATAATCATCAATTCTACTTATAAGTAAAATAAGTAAAAGAAATTCCCCACAGGAATCCATCGCGGTTCCTGCGGGGTGTTTCGTTTTAGCATGACACAGCAGAGAATTAGATAACCTTTAAGACTCAAGATCGCTGAGGTCTAAATACATTAGGCGCGTATGCTGGTTTTCGTCTTTTGAGCTTAGAAATGCAAAATCATTTTTAAGATAAAAAGGAAGCGCGTTTAAATAAGCGTCCACGGTCAAAAACCTGCATCCGGATTTGTTATCTGTTATGAATAATGTACTTACAAAATCTATGAGAAATGTTCCAACTTGTTGACCCTGAATCGATTTATCTATGCCCAACCGACATAATTTAATTGCCGGATAACTCTTTAATCGTTTTTCATTGACAAACTTATGTTTCCTAAAACGATTGAAGTCAGTGTTGGTCGGGAAATCTTTTATGGAAATACGGTCGTTTGCAACACTAAAGTAGGCAACAATTCTATCAGTTTCTTTTTGAACTAAGACATAAGTCATAGCCAATAATGTTTTGCGATACAGAGGCGCATCATTAATGATGAAGTCGTTAAGGTCTTCATCTCCACAAT
>CAMWRO010000038.1 GCA_947176615.1 uncultured Porphyromonadaceae bacterium | reverse complement strand
AGTTTCAACATTTCGGCAGCATAACGGCGGCCAAGCTCGCGATAGCCGTCGGCGGTAAAGTGGAGGCCGTCAGGCGCGCCTTTGCATCCTGCCGACGAGACTACGGCGCAGTTGGGGATGACCGAGGGCAGACGGTTGACCGACTCATTCATTGACGCGCACAATCCCCCCTCCTCGGCCGACAGCATCTCGCCTGCAACGAGGGGCACCTCGGCGGGGTCAAGGTTCAAGTCGGCGAGCAGACGGTTGTAAAGTTTTTCAACTTTTGCAGTCCACATGGGGTCACCTGTGTTGGATTCCCCCTGATGGAGCAATATTCCCTTGATGACACCGGAACGCTGCGCCTCGCGGGCCATTTCAACCAGCCGGCGGTAGGGATTGTCGTCATAGGCTTTCACCATACCTTTGAGCCATCCCGGCTGCGAGGCAATGTGTGTCGCACAGGAGTCGGGGTTAAACAACTCGATGCGGCAGCCGCCTACGGCGACATTGATGACCCCTACCCTTTTCTTGGCAGGGAGAGAGGCGACCATCGTGCGTCCGAAATAATCGGCGGGGGTAAGGCCGGTGTATTCTCTCGCGAGAGGCGGGACGGCATTGTACCACTCCCCTTTCAGTCGGCCGAAACGGGGCATGTCGACAGCGGCCATCATCATGAAACGCTCGTCGACAGGAATGGTATCCTGAGGCTCATAACGGGCGTTCCCCTCCATATTGGACTGTCCGAGGCACAGGTAGACATGAAAATCGGGGTCGGGACGGTTGACGATGACAAATCCGCCGTTTTTCGGCACCGATACTTTCACTCGGCCTTTCTTGTCGGGACGGCAAGATTTCCGGCTGCCGTTCAGCGACGAGTCATCGCTATACAGTTCAAGCGGGCGGTTGCGGATTTCGTCGGGAATCTCGATTGTCAGGTTGCGCGCCTTGTCCTCGGCGTTGACACCGACGATATACCATGTCGCACCGTGGCGACGGGCCATGACGACATATTTTCCGGGATAACCCTCGATGAAACGTGTCTCGGTCCATGTTGTAGGAACCTCTTTCATGAAGTCGATTGCCCAGTCGGGGGCATCGTCAAGATTGTTGGGCGCGAGGGCAAAATGCTGCACGGGACTCTGAAACAGCACAGCGGTCGCGAGGGCAAACACGTCGGACGTCATGCGTTTAGAGCCACGCGGCGCGTTGTCGGCATTATAATATCTGTTCAGCGCGCTGCCGCCGAAGTCCATGCTGCCGACAGTGTTGCGCACCAGCGGATGGATGCATGCGTTCATCGCCTCGGCATCGCAGCTTCCCTGAGAGAAATGCAGGTTCTCACTTGCAAGCACAGCCTCGCTCGCGGCATAGTTGGGATACATTCTCTCCCATCCTCTCGGGAGTGTGCAGCCGTGGAACACGACGAGAAGACCGTAGTCGTTGGCATCGGCGAGAATGTCGTGATAAAGACGCATTGTCTCCTGCTTGTCGCCGCCGAAAAAGTCGACCTTTATACCGAGGATTCCGTTGTCCTTCATCCACGCCATCTCCTTGCGGCGGTTCACGATGTCGTTCATGATTCCGCGCGGCCCTTGGGGCGCGTCGTTCCAGTGACCGTTGGAATTATACCACAGATAGAGACCCACTCCTTTCGACTTGCCGTAGGCAGCCAGTTCTTCCATCTTCTCGCGGCCGATCTGCGTGTCCCAAAGCGCGTCGACAAGCACACTGCGGTAACCCATCGCGGCCGAGAAATCAATGTAGCGTTTCTGCTCGTCAAAGTTGCAGCTCGAATCCATCTTTATGATCCAGCTCCACGACCCCTTGCCGTATTCATAACTGCGCGACGGCTCATAGAGCGGCCTCACTACATCAAAGGGTATCGTGGTCTCGACTATCGGAGCAAGAGTCTTCCCGACGGTGACAGTGCGCCACGGAGTAAAGCCGGGGAGCATGATGGCAGCCGATGTCGAGCCGAAACCGTTCATCTCTCCCGGCTGCGGATAGGCAATCCGATACATTCCCCCGGGGTTGCCCGAGAGGTGTGACGCGCAATAGTCACCAGCAATGCCGGTCTCTGACACGAGGGTCCATCCGGCATCGCCGTTACGGAACAGGCAGGGGAAAGTGTAACCCTCGCCCCAGCCGTTTTTACCCGTGGCGTCGTCGAGAGTGTAACTTGTCTCATAGCTGGGCGAGGTGCGGGCAAAACCTCCCATCGGGCCGCTCTGGGGGCAGAGGAACGTAGTCGTGCCGTCGGGCATCTGAAATCCTGTCGCCTCGCGCTCAATAACGCAGCAACGGGTCTCGCCGCGGGGATGAACCATGTAGCGGAACGCGACATTGTTGTCGCTCACCTCAAAGATTACATCAACAGCGTCACGTCCGTCGCAGGCAAAGGTAAACACGCCGCGGTTGGCCTCGTAATCGACATGATTTTTCTTGATGTTGCGCAACGAATAGCTGTCACGCACCCGTTCCACCGGTTTTGCGGATGTCAGTTTCATATTGCGTGAAAAATCGCCGATATTGGTGACAAGTCCGAGCGGGGACTGCTTGACGAAATCCACGTTGTCATGCTTGACCGTGTAGGTCGGCGTTCCACCCTCGTCACTGACTGTGACAACGGTCAGTCCGTCGGGACTGGAAACCTCCTGCACCGCCCCGGCAGCAATCGCCGGAACGGTCGCGGTCAGCATGACGGTAATTACTTTAGAAATTGTTTTCATGATAAAACCTATATTTTCAATGATTCAACGGTCAAAAAAACACTGCGGCCTTCTTGCCGCCGACGATGTAGATTCCCGGTTCAAGACCGGTTACGGCATCGGCTTTGCCGACGCGTGACCTCACTTTGACTCCATGAAGGTCATACACGTCGACAAGAGTGTCGGAACTGTCAGCACTCGTCTCCTCCACGCCCGAATCCCCGTCGGGCGAATCGCTGAGATACACCCGGGAAATCCTGAACGGCGCATTACCGAGCGACCAGAACCCCACGATGAAAATGTGGGAGGGGTCAAGAGTGCGCCCGCGGTCCGACTTCAGGTTGGCAAGGTCGAGCACGACACGGCTGTTGCTGCCGAAATCGGCCATCGCGGGGTCGCTCCAGTAGTTGTCGCTGTCAAAGACGCGAAACGACACAGCGGCCTGATTGCCGCCGTCAAGCTCGGCCACAAGGTAACGGCTTGATGACAGATCCAACCCTACGGCATATTTCCATCCGGCGAAACCATATTGGCCTGTCTTAACCGTGCGGGTCACGGGGTCAAAAGTACCGTCTTCCCAGATAGACGGGTTGAAATACCCGGTCACAAACGGGAAATAGGTGGAAAGCAGTTCGCATTCTTTTCTTTCAGTCCCTTTTTCGGTCGGCCAAGTCACCACGGCGCGGGTTGTTCCCGGCGAGAGTGCCTTTAGAAATCCGTTATCGTAGGTTGCCACGTCGGGATTGTCAATCTCGACGCTGACATCCCCCGAGAGATTGAGCTGATAGCCGTCATGTTGCGCTACCGGGGCGATTCCTGCCGGCGAGCCGGTCATCAGCACATAACGGTCGCTGTTTTCACCGTCGACAGGTGCCGAGCAGCAGAGACTGACCTCCTTGGGCGCGGGCAACTGTTCGCCCGCATAGTCCTTGTACCAATGATATATGGGCCACGGACAAGCCTCGGGGTCGGTCAGAAATGTATAATTTCCGTCAGCCGGAAATCGGTCTTCAAATTTGGAAAGATACTCGCATCCCGTAAACAGCAGCCAGCTAACATTGCCCGAGCGGTCGGCCAACAGCTTGAAATTGCCGCCAAAACCGTCGCCCAACATCTTTCCGGTGATACTCTTTCCCCACGACGAGTTGTAACTCGAAGGAGCCCAGTCCATTTCAGTCACCATCACGGGGGCAAAATCGGCAACCGGGGCAATCTGACGCTCCCATCCCGCGGCAAAGGCATTAAAACCGCCGCCGTAGCTGCCGCCGAGCTCGTGACTCGGCTCGATGGCATCACTTCCGTACCATCCGGGGTAGACATGCACGGCATACCCGATGTTGTCTCCCTTTACGGGATGGTCGGCAAACCCTGCATACTGCGACTGATAGCCGGTGCCGGGAATCCACAATATGTTCTCGGCTCCTTTCTCCCTGATGAGGTCGACTATCTCCTGAAAGTAGGCCGACAGGTTGACGAAACAGGCATCGGAATATGAGCCATACACGCCGTCGGTCCCTTTGATGTTGACAGGCTCGTTGGCCAGCTCAAACATTATGTGGGAATTGTCTTTCAGCTTTGAAGCGACATGCCCCCACACTGTTTTCAGATAGTCGTGATAGCTGTCGCCGATTTCTATCTTTTCGGGGCATACGCCCGGAGGGCGCATGACGACATAAAGTCCTTGCGAGACGGCATACTCGGCCATCGGGATAAACACCTTGTCAAGATAGGTCTTGAAACGGTCGAAATTGAATGCCGAGATGTCATTCTCGCCCGTGGTGGTCATGCCGGGGGTATTGGACCAGTAGGGATCCATGTGGAGACGGATGAAATTCATTTTCCACCCCGCCGCAAGCATTCCGTCGATTTTTTCCTTATTGTAGGCAAGACACTTGTCAACGTCATAATTGCCCCACTTCGTGCCCTGTTCGTTGAACCACGGGCTGTAGGTCTGGGCGAAACCGTGAAGATTCACCACATTTCCGTCGGCATCTTTCAGATACCGCCCGTCGACATGCAGAACGGGCATCTCCATGCCGGGCCATCCCCATGCCTGCAAGGCCGACATGAGAACAATCGCGACAACACCCGGTATCTTAAATCCTAACCGGGCCATTACTCAAAACGCCAATAGTCGATGTTAAACAACTTGGGGCCTTTGCGTCCCTTGAACACGAAATAAATATCATGCAAGCCGGGGACTTCGGCCAGTGCGGGAGTCTCGATATACCGCCAGTTTTCCCAGCCGCCTGTACCCGGGACGTTGAGCGTGGCAATCAGGTCGCCCTCGGGAGAGTCGAGACGCACCTCAATGACACCTCCACGCAACGCGCTTGCAACCGATGCCCCGAATGTCTTCGGGCCTCCGCTGCCAAAGTTCACATTCTTGACCATCATATAGTCGCCGTTGTGCACGTCAGAGACATACACGCCTGTCTCGGCATTCTGCTCGACACCGATACCGCTTGACCATGCCATCGTCTCGGCCTCGACACGGCGGTAAGGGTCGAGCGTCCCGACCGGGGCGACACCCTCGTCGGTGGGCATGATGACGGGGAATGTCCCGTCGGGGTTGTAGTCAAACTGTTCCACGGCCATGCTGCGGCCGAAACCGCCACCGCCGGGCAGCTTGCCGGTGTGGTAGAAGAAATAGGAATTTCCCTTGAAGTCAGCCACGCCGCAATGGTTGGTGAACGACCCGGTGTCACAGAGGGGCATAATCTCCCCCATGTATTTCCACGGGCCTGTCGGGCCGTCGCTCATCGAATAGGCGATGTGCTCGGGCACACCTCCCGCAGCATAGAGAAGGTAGTACTTGCCACCGCGCTTGTAGAACCACGGGCCTTCGGTGTAATTGTCCTTGTATTTCACATCCTTGGAGCGCAGTTCAGGCCCGGGGGCACCGAAACCGTCAACAGTCTGCTCCACTTTCTGAACATCGCCGCTGAACGACACCATGTCATCGTTCAACTTCACATAGTATATCTGTGGGTTGCCCCAGTAAAGATATGCCTGACCGTCATCGTCGACAAACACGGTCGGGTCTATATAGTCCCAGCTGCCGTCGACAAGGGGATGGCCGAGCGCATCCTTGAACGGACCGACAGGAGTATCCCCGACAGCCACGCCGATAGCCATCGTGCCCGAGAGACGGGAATGCAACGGCACATAGAAATAGAACTTTCCGTTGCGCTCGACACACTGGGGCGCCCAAGCGCGGTCATCGCCCCACTCGAAATCCTCGATTGCGAGCGGCGACCCGTGGTCGGTCCAGTTGACCATGTCGGTGGTGGAATAGACACGCCATTCCTGCATCCAGAAGAAATCGGCCCCGGCCTCGTCATGACCGGTATAGACATAGAGAGTGTCATTATGTACCATCGGCGCAGGGTCGGTGGTATAATTGGTCTGTACAATGGGGTTGACAGCCATAGCTGCCAACGACAGGCTCATCATGCCTGCAACCAAAATAGAGCGATTCATGGTTACTGCTTGAAAATTAACGGAAGGAACTCATTGAGGCATCGACGCCATGTCAGCCACTCGTGGTGGGTGCCCTGCGATGCAAAATATGTGTTGTTGATACCGGCATCGGTCAGAGCCTTGCTGATGCGGTCGCTTCCGAATCCTTCCTCGGTACCCATCCCGAGGAAGAATGTGTGAACCCGCTTGTTGAAATTGTCAGCATCGGTAAACACGCCGTCATATGCCTTGTCGATACCGTCGGCAAGGAAGAACAACGCACCGCTGAACGACCCGATGTGGGAAAACTTGTCGAGATTGTAAAGTGTTGTCTGGAATGTCTCGTGACCACCCCACGACAGACCCGCCATCGCACGGTTGTCGCGGTCGGTCAGGGCACGGAAATTCTTTTCAATAAAGGGTATAAGCTCGTTAATCATTATCGGGGTGAAAGTCGCGCCAAAGTCGGCACGAGTCTCGCCGGGACGCGCGCCGAAAATGTAACCGCAGTTGCCATAGTCCATCACGACAATCATGGGGACACATTTCCCGGCAGCAATCTGATTGTCAAGAATGTCGGCCATGCGTCCCTGCTGATGCCATCCGCGTTCATCCTCCCCCATGCCGTGCTGGAGGTAGAGAACGGGGTAACGGCGGTCGGTCCGGGTCTCATATTCGGCCGGAGTGTACACAAAGCAGCGACGCTGAGCGTTTTCAATGTCAGAGTAATAGCGGCACTCGCGCACCTGTCCGTGGGGAATATCCTTATTAAACGTATAATAGGCGGCTGTCTCGGCATCCTCGGGAATCTCGATTCCGCCCGACATGCGCCCGCACCCGTAAAAAGCCTCGCTCGCAGGGTCAATCACGCTCACTCCGTCGACCACGAGGAAATAATAGTGGAATCCCACAACCAACGGCTGTGTCACTGCCGACCACCATCCGTCGGCGTCACGGGTCATGTCATACTTGGTTCCGCAGATGTCGACCTTGACATCACGGGCCTCGGGAGCATGGATGCGGAAATGGGCGCAACGGTCGGTATCGACTTTGGGATACTGCGCCTCGGGGATATTGGTCGACGCGGTAAACGCCTCGGCTGCGCTTGCACTGAAACAGCCGAATGTCAGGAAAGCGGCTATCGCTATTTTTCTAATGGCATTATTCATAACTTAAATCGTTTTTATTTGAATTTCCAGTAATCTATATTGAGCAATCCGTTGCCGTCGCCTTCAAAAGTCAGGTAAAGGTCATGGATTCCACGGATTTTGTCGACCTTGCAGTCTACAACCTTGTAGTCATCAAAAGAACCGGTCGACGGCACTTTCAGCTCGCCCACGACTTTGCCGTCCTTGGCATCGAGCCTTATCGTGATGCGTGAACCGCCCTTTTCCGAGGCTACCGACGCAATGAATTTCTTTGCGCCGCGTGATCCGAAATCCACCCCTTTGACACAGAGATATTCGCCGTTGTCGACATCGGTGACTGCCATGTTGCGGGAGCCGCACGGCCGGGTTTTGAGGCCGAATCCCCATGCCATTGTCTCGGCCTCGACTCGCCGATAGGGGTCAAGGGGTTCAATCTGTACAAGTTCCACATCTTTCCAGTAGGGAACTTCCTCGATTGTCCCGTCGGGGTTAAAGCGCATCTCGGCGGCATTGACCGAGCGGCGTTCATGATGGTCGGGGGTCAACAGCCTGAGGATGTCATAGCTGTGGCCAAACACATAATTTTTTCCTTTATATTCTATAATTCCGGGATGATTGCCACGGGTTCTTTCAGTGGGAGCCATGATATACCCCCGTGTCTCCCACGGTCCTTCGGGGTTGTCGCTCATCGCATAACCGATACCTTCGGGGCAGCAGGTCGATGCAAAGGCAAGATAATAGCGGCTGTCACGCTTGAAAAGCCACGGGCCTTCCTGATAATGCAGCGGCGCTTTATCAAATTTGTGAATCTCACCCGAGTAGGACACCATGTCCTCGTTGAGTTTCACATAGTAAAGTTCGGGGTTTCCCCAGTACATATATGCCTGACCGTCATCGTCGACAAGCACCGTCGGGTCAATATCGTTCCAGTGTTCTTTCTGCCACACGAGCGGCTTGCCGATGGGGTCGGTAAAGGGGCCATAGGGGGAGTCGGCAACAAGGACTCCGATTCCGTTGCCGTGAATGGGGCAATACATGTAGAATCTGCCGTTTCGTTCAACTACCTGAATCGCCCACGCGCCATTATCGCGCTTGACCCATTCAAAATCTTTCAGAGACGCCACGGGGCCGTGTCCGGTCCAGTTGACCATATCGGTCGATGTATAGAGCAGCCAGTCCTGCATCTTGAAACCATAGCCTTCGGCGTCATCCTCGTCGTGGGAAGTGTACAGATATATGGTATCATTATAGACCATCGGAGCAGGGTCGGCGGTGTATTGTGTCTGAATTATGGGCATTTGCTCGGCCGAATAGGCCGAAAAAGCCATTAAAAGCGAAATCGATAATGCTAAGTTTTTCATCGCACTCTGTGTTAAAAAAATCGTCGCCGGGAGAGAAGTGCACGGTTCTCCCGGCGACGAAACGATCATAATACTACCTAAAACATATTAATGATCTACCAAAATAATGATTCTTAATTGGTCTTGCCTGCAAGGCCGTCGGCAAAGCCGCCGTAGGCCGGTTTGCGGCTGTAGTTGAGATCCCACAGACCGATGGGCTCGCCGGCACGCCAGCCTGAGCCTTCGGGGCTGTCAGTCTGTGCCCATGCGCAGATACCATACTGCTGGTCAACGGGTATAATCTCGAAGTATTTCTCAACGATGAACTTGAAGAAGTCAGACATCAGCATCTTCTGCTCGAAAGTCAGATCGGCAGTCTTGATAGCGTTGCCGTTTTCGTCGATGATGCCCATGTCAAGCTCGGTGACGCGGATGAGCTTGCCGGAGCTTGCGAGGAGCTGATACATCTTGACAATGTGTTCCTCCTGTTTCTTCTGAGCCTCGGGGTTCATGTTGTAGGAAACGTGCATCTGGGAACCGATGCCGTCGATAACAGTCTCGCCGTCGCTCTCCCACTGGTCAATCCACTGCAGGAGGCTCTTGAGTTTCTGATTGTCGTCCCAAGTCGACTCAAGGTTGTAGTCGTTGATGAACAGCTTGAGGTCTTCGGCATTGCCGCCGTTTTCAACGAAGTACTTGCGGGCAAACTTGATGGGGACACGCACATAGTTGTCACCGAGGTAATCCTGCCAGTAGAACTTGTTGCTTTGGTCGCCGGAGGCGGTTGCGGCATGCTGGAGATCGTAACGCTGACCCCATGGGCCGCCCGAAAGAGGCTCGTTGACAACGTCCCAAGCCTTGACCTTGCCCTCGGTGGCTTCCATCATTCCCTTCACCCAGCGTTCCATCTCGTTGGTGAGGATTTCGGCCTTTTCTTCGGGAGTAAGAGGAATGGTGTTGCCTTTACGCTCGATTTCCATAACGATGTCGTCAATGTAGAATGTAGCGGCATTGGCTGCCGACGAAAGGTTGAACGCTATAGTGCGGCAACCGTCAGCACCGGCTTGGTCGGCAGTGATAGAACCTGACCATTCATGCTCTTTCCACTCGGGCGATGCATTCAGCGTCCCGATAAACGACCAGTGGATATAAGAGCCGGGCGCGCCGTGGGCCTGAGTGTCGATATTGCGGGTGTCGGTACACTTGTAGCGGAATTTCACATGAATCTTGTCGCCTGCATACAGAGCGATATTGGACTGGATAAAGAACTGCGCGTCCCATGCCTCGGCAGGAGAAGCGGGAAGACTGACAGCGAAGACGTGACCGTCACCGTCAGGGTCGGCCTCGATGCGGGGAGTACCGGTCGCGCCATTGTCTTCTTTGCCAAAGAACGACGAAATATCACCGCCTTCGGCATCACCGCCATTGCTGATGATGCTCTCATAGTAAGCCACGGCGGGACTTTCAAGGTGGGTAATCTTGACATACTTAATCTGAATGGTTCCGACAAACTGTCCCGACTGAAGGAGGACAAAGCCGCCGTCGGTAGCCGCGGTGAACTCAATGACCTGTTCTTCCCACTCGGTGGTGAAAGGCACACGCACGCCGGGACCTCCGCCCCAGTCACCCACACGGCCTTCCATAGCGCCTTCGCCGGTACCGCGCACCATCACCTTGAGCTGATAGGTCTGACCGTTGGCAATGGGGAGGCCGTCGGCGACATGATATTGAACCTGCCAGTTGTCAATGGCTGTCTCGTTGACAAGCTCAAAGCAGCCCTCGGCCTGATTGATTGAGATGTTGGCCTTCACTTCGTCAGGAGCCCAGAAATTGAATGACGAAACGGTCGAATAGTCAATAGTGTAATCGACCACCTCGTTTTTCTGATTGGGATCGACCTCGATTTCCTTGTCGGCAAGGAGCGAGTTGAGCCATTTCACGGTCTGCTGCTCGTGCCAGCAGAGGGTGTGGCCGTAGACTGACAATCCGGCATCAGTAGCAGCGTTGACAAACTCGCGCACTGTTCCGAAATCCATCGAGCCGTCTTCCTTTACCACCGACGCATATTTCATCGCGTTGCCGGTCGTCACCTGATCAAAGTTGGAATTGGTCAGCAGATACACCGCGCCGCGCTGCAGATAGTCCGAGGCACTTACACCTGTCCCGAGAAGAAATCCGGGATGAGCGCTGCGGTCGACATAGTTTTTCAACGGCTCATAGGCGTTGAGATATTCATATTGTGCCAGACTCTCGGGTTTCTCCACCGTGAAATTGGAGGTGTTGTCGATTTCGTCGACACACCCGGTCATCACGGCAGCCGCAGCAAGCACGGGGATACTGAATTTATATCTTTTCATGATAAGTCAGATTTACTTGTTATAAACAGGAGTAAAATATTCGGGAGCGATGTCGCGGGCGCGGAGCACGAGGATATCCTCGGTCTTGTACTTCACCGGGCCGAAATTGATCTCATAGTCGAGATAGAGAGCGTCACGGTCCTTGTTGCCCCAGCTGTTTTTATCGCCGAGGGGCACATACTTGCCGCTTCCCGACGCGGTCATGCCGGGAGTCGAGGTAGTGACGGTGCAGTCGTTGCCGTTGAAGGTCAGAATGAGCTCACAGGTGAGAGTCTTGAGGCTTTCACCATCCTCGACAACTGTCGACACGGGGAAGATGCACTTGTCAAGGGCGGCGGTGGTCAGGTTGACAACCTCGTCCTGCTCGACATACTGGGCGCGACGCTCAACGGTCTTGGTGACACCGGCGGCATCGGTGATGATGTCGGTACCACGGCGCAGGTAGGAGGAATGCCACTGATTGACAAACTTCACGCAGTAGAGCACATAGTCCTGAGGGAGCACGCTCCAAGCCGATGCGTCGCAACGGGCGGGATTGGACTCGGGGTCGATGGCTGTGCCCGAGAGGATGCGGTCAGCACCGACGGCGGCAGTCATGCGCAAGGGGATGACATAGGTATTGGTCAGCGATGCGGCATCGGCGAAGAAAGCGTCACTGAGCGACACCTCGGTGCCGAAAAGATAGTCTTTCTTCTTGGTCAGCGTGGTGCTTGCGAGCGAATAGTAGCTCTCGGGCATCACCTTGACGGGCATCTCGCCATCAAAAGTCAGATTGTCGGTCAGCGAGGGGTCGACAACAACGTCGATTTTCAGGTCGCGCGACTTGTAGGCGCCGCCCTGAGTGGCATAAATCATGCACTTGTGCTGGTTGTCGAGCGAGTTGTCTCCCTCGGGGAAGTCACCGAGAACGATAGTTCTGACAGGATACTGATGGGCGAAATATGCGCTGACACCATCCTGATGGTCAGGGAAATCGGTATCGGAGTTTTTGCACGATACTGTTCCGAGCGCAAGCGCGGCACCGAGACCGAAAAGGGTTGAATATTTGATCAGTTTCATTGGTTATTCATTATTTTGGTTAACTTGAAAAATTACCATCCTTGATTCTGCTCAAGGTTGCTGAATTTTAACACATCGCTGTAAGGGAGCGGACCGTAGTACATATATTCGCTGTAACGGCGGTTTTCCACATCGATGGGAGTGAATGCCGTGCCCTTGATGCTGACACCCTTGGCAGTCTCGTTAAGGTCAGCCTGCCAGCGGCGGAGATCCCAGAAGCGGAGGTTCTCGAAGCAGAGTTCGAGACGACGCTCGTTGCGGATGAGCTTGCGCATTTCCTCCTTGCTGTTCTTGACTGATTCGAGATAGGGGTCGCCGGTGTAGGTGCCGTTCTCGCTGCCGATGCCGGCACGCTTGCGGAGAGCCTTGATTACGTCATAGGCACTGTAACCGTGTGTACCTGTTCCCGTGGGGCCCCAAGCCTCGTTGGCAGCCTCGGCATAGGCAAGGAAAATCTCGGTGTAGCGGATGCGCTTGGTGTAGCGGGCTTTCTGGACCTTTCCTGCGGGATTGGGGTTCACGTCGTTGCGCAGGTGCTTGCGCATGTAGTAGCCGGTGCGGGTCGAGTAACCCGACTCCTTGTTGAGACCGTCGTTGGTGTCGCTGTCGGCGGCGGTGTTGATGGTCGAGTTGTTGACACCGAGAGTCGACTTGTTGACAACGATATAAGCCTCAAGACGCGGGTCGCGGCCTGCATAGGGGTTGGCGGCATCATAGCCGGAGCGGGCATCGGTGATGGGATAACCGTTCTGCATCGGGAAGGCGTCAACAAGGTTCTGAGTGGGGTTGATGCGGCCTTTGCCGTAGATTGTGGGGGGGAAGTTGTTTTCTTCGAGAGTCGAGGTCGAAGTGGTGATTCCGCCACGCCACAGGATTTCAGAATGGTTGCCATAGACACTTCCGCCGTCACCCATCTGCTCGGCAGTGTACCACAGGTGTCCTTTATCGCTGATACCGGCAACTCCGCCGATGCGGTCAAGAACGACTGCGGCATAGTCGGCGGCCTGAGTGGTGGTCACGCCCGAACCGTCGGCAAACGCGGGACTCGAAGCGAGGAGAGTGGCCTGAGCGAGCAGGGCCTCGACGATGCGGCCCGACATGCGGGTCCAAGCATGGTTGCCGAAGACGCGTGTATAATCGGCGGGATCATCGATACCGAGCTGGCGGTACTTGGCGGGGATGTCGTTGACCGAGGAAACGTCCTGATAGTCGGTGGGGAGCAGTTCGAGAGCATTTTCGGCATCTTCAAAAAGCTGCTTGAGGCAGTCGGCATAGGTGTCACGCGAGACGTTCATGTCCATCGTGGCATCGTAGGGGGTAGTCCAGATGTGCACACCCATCAGCTCGCCCGAGGCTGTCTTGCCACCGTAGTTCTGAAGGAGGTGATACATGTTGAGCACGCGCAGGGCGTAAGCCTCGCCCTTGAGGCGGTCACGGAACATCTCGTTGATTGCGGCATTGGTCGAGAAAGTCACATTGTCGACAATCGAGAGGAACTGGTTGACAAACTGAATCGAGGCGTTGCGGTCACGGTAGTTGTCGCCCGAGAGACCGTTTTCTGCCGTCCAGCCGCCGACAGCGATTTTCATGAAACCGTTGTTCAGGTCGTTGCTGACAGCGTCGTCGGTAGCTACGTCCCATGTCGACATGTCGTCGGGGTAAGGCATCAGGATGTAGGCACTGCCGAGAACGCCGTCGGCAGTGGCGGGCTCTTTGCCGAGATTGTTGATGTCCTTGATATTCTCAATCGCGGGATCAAAAAGGTCGTCACAGGCTGCCATTGATGCTGTCAGGGCGACTGCCGCCATTATTTTATATATACTTTTCATATATTTCATGAGTTATTAGAAAGTTACTGTTGCACCCACGTTGTAGAAACGCGACTGAGGGGCGCTCCCGACATTCATTTCCATAATCTTGCGGTTCTTGGAAATCATGAGCAGGTTGTCGCCGCTGACATAGAGTGACAGACCTTTCACGACAGGACCGTGGAAAAGGTGGGTGGGGAAGTCGTAGGTAAGCTGTACTTTTGCAAGCTCGAAACGGTCACGGCTGTAAATCCAGAAGTCTGACGAGGTGAAGTTGTTGGCACCGTTGGTTGTTGTCAGACGGGGATAAGTGGCTGTAGATGCTGTCTTGGGAGTCCAGCGGTCACGCACAACGGCCGAATACTTGCCGTCGCCCGATACCCACCAGTAGGAGTTGTCCTTCATGCCCTTGGCACCGAATCCGCCTGTTCCGTGAACAAAGAGTGTGAAGCCTTTGTACTTGGCAGTAATGTTGACACCCATTGTGAAGGGGTCGCCATACCATCCGCCGCGCCCGAGGAACACTTGGTCCTTGGTGTCGATGATGCCGTCATCGTTGACATCGACATACTTGATGTCGCCGGCCTTGAGGTCGGAACCGCCGAGTGCCTTCTGGTCGACAGCGGCTGCTTCTTCATCAGTGGCAAAGAAACCATCGCTGACATAGCCCCAGATTCCGTCGACGGGACGGCCTTCGCGATAGAGATAGTCTTCGGCCCACACCTCGTCACGCTTGGTGGCCTTGGTGTCATAGTAGGTACCGTTGACTCCCACGCCGAGTTCAAATTCTCCAAACTTCTTGTTGAACTTCACGCCGAAGTCAAAGCCGGTGCGGCGGTTGGCGTTGTAGTTGAGGTAAGGCACAAACGACGATTCGGGATAGTAGGTCATGAAGTAGCTCGGGAACTTTGTGGAGTTGTCGATGATGAGGCCGCCGTTCTTGATGGTGAAGAACGATGCGGTCAGGCCGAGCATGCGGTCAAAGAACTCGCCGCGCAGATTTACCGAGAACTCCTCGCGGGTGATGTAGGTCAGGTCAGTGTTGGAACCACGACGCGGGTTGAACGCGCCCTGTCCGCCTGCTGCCCAAGAGTACCATCCGCTTTCCGAGTAGTTGGCGCTGTACATGTAGTAATCCTTGATGTCGATGTCCTGATGCAGCTTGCTTGCCGAGGCACTGAGCATCAACTCGTTGACAACGGGGGAATCTTTCAGGAAATCTTCCTGAGAGATGCGCCAGCCGATTGTTCCGGAGGGAGACCATGCCTGACGGTGGCCGGGAGCGAGCTTGGAGGAGTGGACACCGGCAAGAGAGAAGTCAACATAGTAGCGGTTGTCGAAATTATAGTCGACTTCCACGCCGAGGTTGGCGTTGCTGGTGCGGTGGTAGGTTCCCGAGAAGGTTTTCTGC
>CAMWRO010000037.1 GCA_947176615.1 uncultured Porphyromonadaceae bacterium | reverse complement strand
CCTTGCAACCCTGATGGGGAAATACGGCGCGGAGGGCGACAAGCTGCAGTTCAAGATTCTCGACGCGGGCGACTTTCTGCGCGGGGTTGACCGCGACCTCATCGAGGCCGGCGAGTGCAACCGTCTTGCCGCCCAGCTCTGCGAAAAAGGCCTCCGCTACGACCTGACCGTCCCGTTTGCCCGCTTCGTGGTAATGCACCGCAACGAACTGGTGTTCCCCTTCAAGCGTTTCCAGATTCAGCCCGTGTGGCGTGCCGACCGTCCGCAGAAAGGCCGTTACCGCGAGTTTTACCAGTGTGACGCCGACGTTATCGGCAGCGACTCGCTCATTAACGAAATCGAGCTGATTCAGATGATCGACGAGGTGTTCCGCCGCCTCAAAATCAACATCACCGTCAAGCTCAACAACCGCAAGGTGCTTGCCGGCATCGCCGAGCTCATCGGCGCCCCCGAAAAGATTATCGACATCACCGTCGCTATCGACAAAATCGACAAAATCGGTCTTGAAAAGGTTCAGGAGGAGCTGCGCGACCGCGGAATCAGCGACGAGGCCGTCACCCGAATAACCCCCATCATCACCCTCAGCGGCACTAACGCCGAGCGTCTTGACGCGCTCGCCGAGCTGCTCAAAGACAGCGAGACCGGAACAAAAGGTGTTGAAGAACTGCGCGAAGTAATGCTCTCGACCGAGAAACTCGGACTTGATGCCGACCTCGAACTCGACGTGTCGCTCGCCCGCGGCCTCAACTACTACACCGGCACCATTATCGAGGTCAAGGCCCGCGATGTGGCAATCGGCAGCATCACCGGCGGCGGCCGCTATGACAACCTCACAGGCATCTTCGGACTGCCGGGCGTGTCGGGCGTGGGTATCTCATTCGGCGCCGACCGCATCTATGACGTGCTCAACACCCTCAACCTCTATCCCGAAAGTGTCGACGGCGCAGCCAAGGTAATGTTTGCCAACTTTGGCGACGAAGGCGCGGCGGCCTCGCTCGCAATACTGCGCAAGCTCCGTGCCGCCGGTATATCGGCCGAACTTTACCCCGAGGCGGTAAAAATGAAAAAACAGATGTCCTACGCCGACTCTCTCGCAATCCCCTACGTCGCCATTATCGGCGAAAACGAGATTGCCACCTCGACTGTCACCCTCAAAAACATGACAACCGGCCAACAGAAGACCGTCACACCCGACGAGCTTATCGAAATCGTACAGAACGGACTATAACTTCCTGAACGACGAATGTTAAGAGGGTGTTTCATAACAACTGTTAAATCCAAAGCCCGTTTTCGCGAGTCGGATTTTGTCATGAATCGAGGGAGCATAGCTGTAGCTATGTGACCGAGATTCAGGGCAAAAGGCGACCGTGAAAACGGGTGCGACAAAACATTTATTATAAACCGCCTCATGGTTAAATTTTGAAATTAATATCTAAATGAAGTTACATAATCCACATGGCAGCCTCTTTCGTTACCTCGTCATTACGCATCGGTCACATAGCCACAGCTATGCTCCCTCTGTGTAATAACGAGTTAACTGAAAGATGCTACCACTTTGGATTAACATTTGTTATGAAACACCCTCTTAGATACCCCCTTGTTTTTTGCATCCTTGCCGCCGCTGTGGCGGGTGCTACCGAGACCCGCGAGCGCGTCAACATCGACAACGGATGGAAATTTGCCTTCGGCAACGCCGCGTCGCCCGAAAAAGATTTCGGCGCGGGAACCGAGTATTTCAACTACCTGACCAAGGCCGCGTCGATACACAATTCGGGCCCCTACGCGACCGAGTTCAATGACTCGGCATGGGTTACGGTCGACCTGCCCCATGACTTTGTCGTCGACCTGCCGTTTGACTCCGTCGCGAGCCACAGCCACGGCTACAAGACTGTCGGTTACCGCTATCCCGAGACCTCGGTGGGATGGTACCGCAAGGAAATCGACATCCCGGCCTCAGACTCGACGAAACGCGTCGCGGTTGCCTTTGACGGTATTTTCCGCGACTCGAAGGTGTGGTTCAACGGTTTTTACCTCGGTGGCGAACCGAGCGGCTATACCTCGCGCAGCTACGACGTGACCCCCTATGTCAACCTTGGCGGGAAGAATGTGATTACCGTGCGCAGCGATGCGACGCTTGAGGAGGGGTGGTTCTACGAAGGAGGGGGCATCTACCGCCACGCGTGGCTCGAAAAGACACCCCGCACGGCCATTGCCCGCAACAGTGTCAGCATCTTCCCCGATTTTGACAATTACCGCCCGGGCGAGCCGCTCGGGATGATTGTGACAGCCGAGGTCGATGACAAGCGGCTCCCCTCCCCCGATAATTTTCCCATCTTCCGTCTGGATGTCAGCGTCATTGACGATGAGGGCCGCAATGTGGCCGAGTGTTCCGACATGAGCGTCGAGACCGCCATATTGACATCGGTGACAGTTGAAAATCCCGAGCTGTGGTCGCCCGAGAACCCCGCATTATATAATGTGGTGGTCAGCCTTGTCGACAACAGTACCGACGAGGTTCTCGACCGCATGACTGTCAGGACCGGTTTCCGCGACCTGCGCTGGGATGCCGACAGCGGCCTTTTTGTCAACAACCGTCCTGTCAAGCTCCACGGTGTCAACATGCATCAGGACCACGCGGGAGTGGGTGCGGGAATCCCTGACGCGCTCAACGTGTACCGGCTGAAAGAATTGAAGAAATATGGCGTGAACGCCTACCGTGCCTCCCACAACCCCATGACTCCCGAAGTACTTGCGGCGTGTGACTCGCTGGGTATCCTCGTGATCGAGGAGGCGCGCCTGATGGGTATCAACGACGAGCATGTCAGGCAGTTGCGCGCCATGATTGACCGCGACCGCAACCATCCGTCGGTCATCCTGTGGAGCGTGGGCAACGAGGAGTGGGGCATCGAGTGGAACGACAAGGGCGAGCGCATCGCCAAGGAGCTCGTGCCGATAGTCAACCGCCTCGACCCGACGCGCAAGATGACCGTAGCGTCGAGCGGAGGCCCCAGCGTGCTTGTCCCGGCCCAAGTGGCGGGTTACAACTATATCATGCAGCACCCGGTCGACGAGCATCGCCGCAATTACCCGCAGCGCGTGGCCTACGGGTCAGAGGAAACCTCGGGGGCCGGGACACGCGGGGTATATTTCGACAACCCCGCCGAGCCGGGCCGCATGCAGTCGCTCAACCGTGTGCCCGACGAGAAGGACGGGTATGTCAACCGCATCGAAAGAGGCTGGAAATTCTATGACGAGCGTCCTTGGCTGGCGGGACTGTTCTACTGGACCGGATTTGACTACCGCGGCGAGCCTAACCCGCTGAAATTCCCCGCGACAGGGTCGGAATTCGGGTTGCTCGACTATTGCGGTTTCCCCAAGGACGAGGCTTACTATCTCAAGGCGTGGTGGACCGATGAGCCTGTCATGCACATCCTCCCCCACTGGAATCTCGAAGGCCACGAGGGGGAAACGGTGCCGGTGTGGGTCTACGGCAACTGCGACGAGGTGGAGCTGATTGTCAACGGCAAGAACCTCGGACGCAAGAAGATGCCGCGCAACGGGCATCTGTCGTGGGATGCTGTCTATCGGCCGGGCAAAGTCACCGCCCGCGGCTATCGCGACGGCAAGCGGGTCATGACAAGCACGGTCGAGACCGCCGGCAAGGCGGCCAAGATGAACGCCGAGGTCGTGGCACCTGTATCGGGTGATGATTTCCGGGTGGTCAACATCAGCCTCTCTGATGACAAGGGGCGTTTTGCCCCGACAGCGTGTGACAATGTCACCGTCACCATCCCCGAGGGCACGATTGTGGGCGCGGGCAACGGCGACCCGGCGTTTCGCGGCACGGAGCGTCCCGCCCCGGGCGCGGATGCGCGGTCGTTCACCATCCCCGCCTTCAACGGCCTTGTCCAGTTCCTTGTCACCGCCCCCGCCGGAACCGTGGCGACAGTCACCTCGCCCGGCCTCAAACCGCTTGAAATCACTTTATAACAGCTGAATCAGCCGTAGTGGCAAAATCAGGTAAAGACTGCCCCGATTGGAGCGGTCTTTACCTTTTTTAACACCCCGATACATTGTATTTTCACAATCATCATTATAATTTTGCAACACGTTCAACAATCCAAATATCCATAATTATAATGTTTGACCTTATCCTACAACGAAACAGCGACTTTCTCGCGGCAACCCGTCAGGTAATCGCCGCCATGAAAACCACCCCCGGCAATGACGAGATGACATGGGGGGAAATATCGCGGCAAGCCGCGCTGAGACCTGCGCCGGGCTACTATGTGACCTACGAATACGCCCTGCGTGTAATCCGCGTGTTGCGCCACGGGCGCATGGGGTTGCGGCGCGACCGACGGCGCGAGATGTTTGAAGAAATCAACCGAAAGGTGACCGAGGTACAGAACGCCACGGGGACATCCCTCCCCTCGGCTCTCGATTATGTGCTGAAAAACTGTCCCGCGTCGCAATTTTTCATCAGTCCGGCAACCGCCGTCAGACTTACCCAGAAAATACTGAAACTCAAAAATTTGAAAAAATGACTTACACACTTTCCCTCAACAACATCCTCGACACACTCTATGCGATGGCCGCGCTCCACACCCTCACGACCGATTCGCCCGAGCCGATACTTGACCCCGACCGCAGCGGGCCTGTCAGATTGATTGTGCGCAACGCGTTTGCCGACGTGTGTCTGCACCTCGTCAGGCACATCGTTGACTGTAACCTCGACGGCGAGACATCTTCGGGCGACAATAGCGAGACCCCTTCAGCCGACGATTCCGACATCATGATGTCGCTCACCCTCGCATTGCCGCGCGACTTTAACCCCTCGATGCACGGTGTCCTGCGCCGCAACCTCGAACAGGCGGTCGCCCTCACCGCCCTGTCGACCGTTCTTTTCTCCCAGAACGACCCCGACCGGGCCTATCAGGCCCGCGCGACAGCCTTGACACACCTCGCCACAGCCACATCCCTCCTGATGACAAATTTCCACAGAATCAGATGGATTTAATAGAAAATTTCAACATAATAACAAATTTATGTATAACTTTGCAATCAACAAACCAATTAGAAAACATTATTTATGAAACTATCTATCACTCTTGCAATGACATGCGTTGCCATGTCGCTGACATGCAATGCACAACTGCCGATGGATGAAGAATCACTCCTGTCCCACAGCAGTGTCGCAGCCTTCAAACCGGTCTTGAGTCCACAATTCAGGGCCGAGGAGAACGAGCGGCCCGAGGGAACGGAAATCGAAATGTATCGCAACGGCAATGCCTATCTGGTCTACGGCTCGTTTCTCATGACCACCCGCGTGTCGGGATATAAGGCATCAATAGTCGAGGCCGAGGACGGGACAGTGTGGATTAATCGCCCGTTCACCCAGTATGAGACAGGATGGCTAAAAGCTGATAAAGGTGTCGGCGACACTCTCGTTGTCAATCTCCCCCAAGAGGTATTAAAGGGCAGCACCTCATCGTTTTACGCCAACCGTTTCACCTATAAAGGCTCCTATGACGAAAACGGCGAGGCTGTCGGCGAATGGGTTGCCGACGGGAAAAACGCAATCAAGTTCACCTACATCGACGGCACTCTCAACGAAGTTCCCGATGCGGTCTTCATAATGCACGGCGACAACAAAGACCTTGTCGAGACCCGGGCAAAGCCGATGCTTGCGCTGACTGACAACGAGGGACACTGGACAGGATATGGCGACTATAACATCGCGATGCGCAAGTTTGCCGACACGCCCCTTCCCCTCCCCGCCGGACTTGAAGCCAAAGACTATATGCTGAAGTACAATGCCACCCCCGACAGCGAATTGGCTACGACCGCCCGTGTCGCTATCGACGGCAACGATGTCTATATCAACATCTATCCCGACTGTCCCGACTCATGGGTCAAAGGCCAAAT
The DNA here is from genome assembly GCA_947176615.1 of uncultured Porphyromonadaceae bacterium. Lineage (GTDB taxonomy): Bacteria > Bacteroidota > Bacteroidia > Bacteroidales > Muribaculaceae > Duncaniella. Next base: position 9,602 of record CAMWRO010000037.1, on the reverse strand, counting down.
CAATGATGGAAAAGTCACGTTCAAGAGCGGACAATATCTTGGCACATACGAGACCCAAGGCGTGACCGTGTATCTCTACTTCGTAGCCGGTACCTATACCACCGTCAATGACGACAGCGAGGAGGGCCCCGAATATAAATTTGAAATCTGCGACGAAGTCTCGATGGTCTATGATGCAGATGCCGGAACATTCTCGACCGCCGACAAGGCCATATTCGTGAATTGCGGAAAGGACCGCATCCACAAGATATATGACTATGCCAACCCGTCGTTTGAAATTGTTGCCGACCGAGCCGCCACCCCCGTTGACCCTGTGATCATCGAATTTATTGACTATGACCCTGACGAGGAATATGGCTACATCGAGGTCGAGGCCCCCAACAAGGATGTCGACGGCAATTTCATTGACATGGATAAATTTTTCTTCCGCATGTGGGTTGACAACGATGTCTACACATTCTCACCTGACTACTACTACTGTTTCGACGAGCCGACCACGCTGATACCCTTCACGTTTTCCGATGAGTACTGGGATTTCATCTACTATGATGACTCCAAGCATGGTTTCACCTTCTACTTTGGCGATTACGAATCAATCGGCATTCAGGCAGTCTATACCGGCGGCGGCGAAACCCGCTATTCCAACGTTGTGAGAAACAAGGAAATGTCATCGACAAACAACATTGTTATTGACAAGGAGGCAGTCAGCACAACCTACTATGACCTGACCGGCCGCATCGTCAACAACCCTGCCAACGGTATCTATATCAAGTCGACGACTTTCACCGACGGTACCACCCGCAACGAAAAAATCGGCATCAGATAACCCACCGATGGATTTTCGGTTAAAATCAGTTAGTAGGGATGCGCCATTTGCGCAATGCCGTTAACTTAGGGATATTGCAGCCGCGGAGCGGCGGGGCCATGCGAAACCCCACGCAACTCGGCGTGGGGCAGGAGGCACAACAAACGAAAAAGCATCGTAGATGCGAGTCTATGGTCGCGACCATAGACCCACGTCTCCGACGTTGCAGAATCTCAGATGCCCCACTCTCCCCACGCCAAGGCGTGGGGCTAAGCATGGCCCCGCCGCTACGCGGCTAAATGTCACCGACTTAACGCAACAGCACCGAGGAGATTCATGCATGGATAAACCTGTCACCACGCCATATGCGGGTCACAGCATCGCCGCCGATTGCGCAGTGTAGCCGCGCCTTAGCGTCAGGCCCATGCAAGCGCCCTGTCAGGTGGCGCGCAGATTGGATTTTCTACATTTTCTGTCAGGCATCGGCTACAGTGTAGCCGGTCATTCCCCGTCAAGACCGGCAGCTATGCAGCCGTAAAATCCTATATATGGTGTTGACCACAAGCTGCATGCCGCCTAACGGGGCATTTGCATGTGGCTAACGTTGACACGCGGCCATGCCGCGTAATCGGCGGCGATGCCGCTGACTATAGACCCTACTGAATTTATTACGGCGCGGGAAAAACGTTGTTTTGCCCGATTATTTGAGCCGATATGACGCGTTTCGATCCCTAGCAGCACAATTTCAATGCTGTCCGTCAGTAGTTTAATACCTTATTGCGCCGACATTGTGCCGACATTTAGAGGATTTTCAGGCTTTACGGTCGCCCATCAATACCTCGATTAACCTTTCTTTTTCCTTCAGTAGCTCCTTCAGGTGGTCGATTTCCCTTTGCAGTTCTTTGGTATTGTCAGCGGCGTAACCGTCAAAGAAAACGCCGGCAGACACGCCTAATTCCTTAGCGATTAGTTCAATCGTCGAGGAATTTGTCGAGCCGCGACGGATTGCGCTCTGGATTGAACTCTCGTCGCGGCCAATGCGTTGCGCCAACTCTCGAATAGTCATTTTCTTGCGCTCGCATAAATCTCTTATAATAAGTAGATTAGCCATTGTAATTTTATTTATTAACTTTTATTAACAGGAGTTATTCACCCGATAAGGGGTAAAATTTACTACATTTGCATTGTAAATCTACAAAATATTTTCAATCTACGCAAATGCAGACCGAAATTAAACACCCTACCGACACGGAAATTTTACGCTACTGGCTCGATTATTCCGTGCCTCGCGGAGAATACAACAAACAAAAAAGCCGATTAGTTCAGGAGTGTCTTGTTACAGTGTCAACTTTCAACAACTGGTTATACGGTAAATGTCGCATACCTGATTCCGCGAAGCGAGATATTAACCGCGTTACCCTCGAAGTTTCAGGAAAAGAAATTTTCACGATAGCCAAGCCCGGAGGAATCCCCGAAGGCGTGTGCGGAGAATCCTCCGGCGAGGCTATTTAACCTATAAAACCGCTCGAAATATGAAAAGAGAAATCACATTCGGAGATTGTTCCGCCCTCCTTTCCGCTGGAGAACATCGCGCAATGTTAACCGTTTACGAATCCACAAATTCTACTTTACCAGTCGGCCTTGCCGACGAAATCAACGAAGCCGGCAACATAACAGTTACCGAAGTTTTTCGCGCGGGAAATGATACCGCCATCCGTATGGTTCACGACCTTACGCCTTCCGACGTTCTCGGCGTTGTTTGCGAGGCTATCGGTAAGGTTTACGCCGCTGATACAGCCGTTTCCTATGCGCGACCCGAAAACGCTGTATGACCTGCGACATTATGCCCGGCGCCGTGGCTATTCCTCCAGCAAGACCGAATGAATAGTCACGGTCCCGACCAGCCGCCGTTCCGCTCGTGTGGAATCGCGATTAACGTCGTTTGGCTATGCTATACAACTAAATTTATTCAGCGATGAAAATTAATGTTTTGCGCGTCCTTCCCCCTTCCCTGTTTTGTCGCTCTCTTTGCAAAACAGTTACCGGACAACCTCAATTCTTCGCCAAGCGAAGCGACAAAGCCGATTTCCGAAAATCGGGGGGGGTAGAAAACGCCGGAAATATTTGTAATTCTGTAATCTGTTACAAGTTATGGTAACCCCTGAAAAATTATACGCCGCGACCTCTGACGGCCTCGATATACTTGCGTTGCATTATCCAGAAGTAAGGGAAGCAGCCCGGAGTAAAAAGCCGTTCAAGACACGCCACGACGAGCGGACACCCAGCACGGCGGTTAAACTATTTTCGACAAAACAAGGCTTCAAGGTTTGGAAAATTACCGATTTCGGCGACGAAGGCAGAGCGACCGACCCGATAGCAGTACACATGAAGGAAACAGGTTTGCGATTCCCTGAAGCAATCCTCGACCTCGCCCAGATATTCAACGTAACAGACGAAATAAACCGCTCAGTAAACCGCCCGGATATTCGCAAGCAACCCGCAAAGCCGGAGGAGGTCGACGGTGAAACCTATTGGGAAATCGACCAAGATTTCACAACCGAAGAATGCCGAATTATGGGACCGCGTGTAACTCCTGAACACCTGAAGGCGTTGCATTGGTACCGGGTTAAGGTTCTTATCTCCGTGAAGAATCGCGAGGCGATTTATAAGTATTCAAACGAGCGTTACCCGATTTTTATGCGGGAATGTTGGTTCACTGATTCAAAGGGCCTCCGCGACCGCTTTTATAAGATATACGAGCCTCTGAACGCCGACAAACAATGGCGTTTCCAATATCAGCCGAAAGGCAAGAAACCCCAGCACTATGTTAACGGGCTATTTGAACTCGCCGCGCAATGGACAGAGTTAAATGAGCGAGAAGAAAAAACGTTCCGCGCTAACCCCGAGAATGAAAATAGAACCTACAAGGAGCAGAAACTGCCCGAAGCCGTGATTTGTTCCGGTGAACGCGACGCGATATGTGTCCGCTCCCTCGGTTACTTCCCGTTGTGGTTCAACTCCGAAACCTATCAGGTAAGCGAGGAGGAGTGGCGGCAAATAAACCGATACGTTTCCGTAGTCTACAATATACCGGACATCGACGCAACGGGGCGTCTGAAGGGTACGGAACTCGCTTTGCGCTTTATCGACCTTCATACGATATGGCTCCCGTCGTGGTTATCCAATTACAGAGATAACCGAGGCAAGCCGCGCAAAGACTTCCGCGACTGGATAGAACTCCGGAAGGAGAAAAGCGATTTTCGGGGACTTCTCGAACTCGCCACCCCTGCGAAATTCTGGTACACCTCCGTAGGGGAGAAAACCGGAAAAATAAAATACAGTATCGACGTTTCGTGCTTGCATGAATTTTTAATGCTGAACGGGTTCTATACCCTGAAGGATAAACACGCGTCCGGAACTCAATTTGTCCGTATCGAGGGCAATATCGTGAAACTCGTTACCCCGAAGGAAATCCGCGAGTTCGTTCATCGTTGGACTATCGAAACAGCCAGACCGCGCGAGCTGCGCAATCTCGTACTTACAACGCCGACCCTCTCCGCGGCCTCTTTAGAAGCCCTGACAGAAACCGACCCAGATTTTACCAACTACACCGAGTGGTCACAATTCTTTTACTTCCCGAACTTCGCCGTAGAGGTTACAGGTAAAGAAATCATCAGGCACGACAATAGAACCGCCGCAATCGGCCGCTATGTGTGGGAGGAAAATGTTATCGGTCATAATATAAAATTCCTTCCCGATATGTTCGAGATTACACACCCAGAGGGATGTTATGAAAGCGAGGATTTCGATATTAACATATTGCCTCATGCCTCGAATTATTTCAAATACCTGACTAACTCGTCGCGTATTCACTGGCGTAAGGAACTAGAGCAAAACCTCGCCGAATTACCGCCCGAAGAAGCCGCGCAATATCTGGAGGAAAACCGCTTCAATATCGCCGGTCCCGGACTAACCGCCGCCGAGATACAGGAGCAGAAACAGTGTCTTATCAACAAGATTTTTACAATCGGGTTTATGATGCACCGTTACAAGTCAGAGTCGAGAGCGTGGGCCCCATTTGTTATGGATAACGTTGTGGGAGAGAATGATCAATGTAACGGCCGTTCCGGTAAATTTTTCATGTTCCGCGCCCTGTCGAACTTCACCCGTTGGCTCAAACTATCGGGTCGAAATCCTAAATTACTGGAAAATCAATTCGCATTTGAACAAGTAAATAAACACCTCGGTATAGTCGTTATTGACGACTGCGACGAATATCTGCCGTTCAAACAGTTCTACGACAATATTACGAGCGACATCACGATCAACACAAAGAACGTTTCAGCATATACTTTGCCGTTCAACGACGCGCCGAAATTTGCATTTACTACAAACTACGTTCCGAAGGAGTTCGACGGCTCAAGCGTCGGCCGTATGCTTTTCGTTGTGTTCTCTGACTACTACCACCAGAGAACGGAAGATAACGACTATCTCGAAACGCGCCAAATCCGCACGGACTTTAATAAAGACCTGTTCGGAAGCAACTACACAGAGGCGGAATGGGAAGCCGATATAAATTTTATCCTTCAATGTGTCCGGTTTTATCTCTCCGTTGCTTCGCTACCTGTTAAAATAGAACCTCAGATGGGTAATATCATATTCCGTAAATACCTCCGGGATATGTCCGACAACTTCAGAGAATGGGCTGAAGGTTATTTCGCTATCGACGAGAACGGAAACGGCGACAATCTGAATTGCGAGATTATCAGAGAAAAAGCCTACGAGGATTATAAACGTTTTTCCGGCGTTAGCAAAATCACTATGCAGAAATTTTCCAAGCAGTTGAAAGGTTTTTGCTTTACCTGTGATTATATCGACTGCCTGAACCCCGAAGAACTCCACACCTCCGGCGGCCGAATCCTTCGCCGCATCGAGGACCCTATTACCCACAAGAAGGTGCAAAAGGAAATGATATATCTACGCACCAAACAGGAAGCCGACCGCCTGAAGAATCCCCCGCCACCCCCTCCTGTTCAACAACCGTTATTCAACCTTGACAATGTTACCGAGGACGGAGCGCCGTTTTAATTCGGTCACAGTTATGAAGATAGATATAAATACTCTCCGAGAACGTCAGGGGTGGACCCTACAACAGAAAATCGACCACGCGCTCGCTTCAATCGACATATTTATTTCACGAATGGGCGGACCTGATAAAGTTTATTGCTCCTTCTCAGGAGGGAAGGACAGCACCGTTTTACTACATCTTTGCCGCGTCCTGTTTCCTGATATTCTCGCCGTGTTTTGCTCTACCGGAAACGAATACCCTGAAATAATCCGTTTCGTCAAAGAGCAGGCAGAAGCCGGCGCGAATATTCAGATAATCCGCCCGAAGTCTGGGCGAAATACGGATTTCCACTTATAGGAAAAGAAACAGCCGACAAGATTCACAAGATAAGAGTTAACCCCAATACCAAAACCGCCCGGACATATCTCGGAAACGGTTACTTCTGTTTAGCAAATAGGTGGAGATATTTATTATCTGAACCTTACGAGGTTTCTCCGGCGTGCTGTAAGAAACTGAAGAAAGACCCGTTTCATGTATTCGAGAGAGAAACAGGCCGCCGACCTATAACCGGCGTTATGGCTTCCGAGAGCAGTATGAGAGCCGGGCAATGGGTACGAGCCGGCGGTTGCAATGTATTCGGTGAAAAATCCGCCTCCCGACCTTTGTCGATATGGACCGAAGCAGATGTTTGGGCCTACATTCAACGCATGAACCTGCCTATATCCGAAATATACCACAAAGGCGCAAAACGTACAGGCTGTATGGGTTGCGGCTTCGGCGCACAATTCGACGACGACGAAAGGTTTGCTATACTCCTAAAGGAACACCCGAAGTGCTACGACATGGTTATGGCGTATAAGAACAATGGCACGACGTTTCGCGAGGCACTTCGCAAGGCTCTGGCAGTTGTCGGTCGCTTCCTCCCTGATGAAGAACCAACAGATTTATTTACGACATGAAGAAAGACGCAAATGGAAGAATATCGCTAACCGAAAGGGAAGCCGATGAAATTCGGGAACACCTCGAAACTCTCTTTGCTATGTCAGGAACTCTCGACGAGGATTTTAACGCCGAATGTAACCACGCCGGCCGCTATGCTCGTAAGCTGTATAAACTCATACACGGCGAGGGAACTCCACAATGGCAGCCGGTAGAACCACCAGAACCTAAATTTTTTCAACCATGACACAAGAAATTTACACCTCCTTCACGATTGCGAAGAAACTTGCAAAGAAGGATTTTCACATTTCAAAGTTCAATAAACCGCCGTTCACGACTGAATGGTATAGCAGCAATGGCGAGATAACTAACGAGCCGACACAGTTCCCAAGGGTTAAATACTCCGTTATTGAACAGTGGCTCGAATCTGAAGGCGTGTTATACTCGGTTCATAGACCACAGCCTGAATCGCATCTATTTGGTCAGGTATTCGTCCGCATATACGACGGACAGGAATACCCTCCGGGCAAAGAGCCGTACCGCCGCTGGGGACATATCGATCTTTTCGATAACTTCGAGATAGCCGAAGTCGCCACCATTGAGCGTGCGATATCAGCCGTTATCCCTTTGCCGTTCTGATGAACGCCGACAATTGACATAAGACATTCTATTTCGAGCCGGGAGCCGGGCTAACTCGCGACAAAGCGAGGTGGCTCGGCTCCTTCTTTTCGCCCCGGCGCATTTCGCGACCTCCTTGCCTCACCCCATACCCCCTTCTAATTTTATACGAAATTTTTGTTACCTTGTAACGAAATGTTTGCAAAGATGATAACAAAGTAGAAATCAAGTAATAAAGAAAAGGGGGAAGGCGTAACAAAAGTGGTAACAATCGGTGTAACAAAGATTTTTCGTTTTGTTACACCTGCCGGAGAGGGGGAAGGGTAACAAACTTCTGCGGAGTGATACAAAATTGATTTTCGATTTGTATCGGCTCTACATTTTTGAACGACAAGCGATTAGAAACAAATAACGCGGTAACAAAAATTTCAGATGATTTTGCACCTTATTCAGGTAAACAAATCCTTTGTAAGGCGTAATTCGCCATAGAGTAGAGAATAATTCGTAAATTTGCAGTTATAAATCAATCCCCGAACCATGATGACAATTAAAATAACAGTAGAACCGCACGTGGCCGAGTATATCAAGGGTAAATTTTACGACCACGAAGCCGGATCCGTCAGATTTCCGCCGGCTCTCGATATTTATATCCTGATTTTCGACCTTCTCCAGAAACGCCCGGCCTCCTGTCCGATTGACACAGGCAATCTCGAATTTGCTTTACCTGAGAGAAGGATAGGGAAAGACCCTATAACGTTCAACTACCTGTCAGGGAGGGCGCAGAAGATACTCGGCGACAAAATGCGCCTTATGATGTGGGCCGAGCTGCACGACCTCATGGACGAGAACAAGCATATTAACGGGATTCAATTCAAAGAATCCGTTTTTATGTTCATGCGTAAATATGCGATAGATTCAATTACGGAGGACGCGCTTTTGAAGAACTACCAGAGGTGGCGCGATAAACAACGCCGTAAAAAAAAGCGCGGATATTCCCGAAAATAGTTCACTTTTATAAGGAATTATTTACCCGACCGGATAGCGCGATTTGTCCTTTTTTTGAGGTACTTTCGTCGGAAAAATGTCGGAAAAACGCCGAGTAATTGAAATTCAATAAGTTAAAGCCGTTAAATTATGAACCGTTCTACCGTTTCAACCTGCCACAGCTTAAAAATAATACCACTCGCCCGGCTGTCGAGATTTGCCCGGATTCAGTCAAGGGTGATTATAATGTTACTCGGCGAGGCTATCGACGCGGAAGCCGTTCCGGGTACTGTCAAAATATCCACGACCACCGACAACGGAAAATTAAAGAAGAAAATAACTTTCGAGCGTTCCGATGTGTCGGAATCCGTCGCCGACACACTCGAAGGGTATAAAGTTTCTCGACTGGTCGCCGTTTATATCGACGAATACGGGAAGCAGAGGGTGTCGGGTTCTCCGGATTGGCCCCTCACTCTCGATTACATTACCGAAGGTGGCGTTTTTATTGTTACACTTCAGGGCGAGGATGTTCACCCTGACGGTTTTTTAGCTGATTAAAGTCCTTCCACGCGCCCGCGATATGTGGTTAATTTGCACCAAAATTAACTGCATGAACAGGCTACAACGTTTTTTCTCTGACAACTGGACTATACAGCGACACGATTTTGAAAATACCGTGTCGCTCCTGATGCCGTCTATAATAAACGGCAATATACAAGCCGCCGCCGCGCAGCTCTCGCAAGAAAAATGCACCGTAAAGGCAACCGCCGCCCCTTACATGGCTAAGTGGTACGAACTCGACGACATTACGCTCCCTGTCGATTCTATCGCCGTGATTACTCTTACCGGGGTTCTCTATTCGTGGGAATCGGAATGGGTAATCAAGCAAGTAGAAGCCGCCGAACTGAATCCGAATATTTGCGGCGTAGTGTTCGTTATCGACGGCCCCGGCGGTATGGTTTCGCACCTCGACATGGCGGCCGCCGCCGTTGAGAACTGCACCAAGCCGACCGCGACAGTTGTAACCGGAATCATGGCCTCGGCTCACTTCTGGTTAGGAACTGCAAGCGACCGCACATTTATAGCCTCGCCACTTTGCGAGGTTGGAAGCGTCGGCGTAGTAATAACCCATTATTCCTTCAAAGAATTTTTCAGACAAAACGGAATCGACTACCGGGAAATATATCC
>CAMWRO010000036.1 GCA_947176615.1 uncultured Porphyromonadaceae bacterium | reverse complement strand
TCCACATCGATATACTTCCCACCGAGCTGACACTGACCGTCACAAGCTCCTTGCCGATAACGACCCTTCCCCGCGACATCTCTCTTGAAACCGACCCCGCGGGGACTAAACATGTAACCGTCAGCCGCTCGGGCCGTGTTGTCTCCACCTCACGCTATCTCCCGCTGCCCTCTCGATAACCCGATGGGGTTGTCATGGCATCGCGATTGCGATTGTGTTCACCGCAACGGTTTAAAATTTTAACTATTATTGTGTTTCTATCCAAATCTTTTTGTATATTTGCCTTCCGATATTTAAACCAATCAAAACCAATCGTTAAAACCGCTTAATCATGAATTTTTTCAATAAAGCCTTTTTACTCATTGTGTCGGTGATGCTCCTGACTGCTTGTGACAACACACACCATGTCAACACCCAACTGTTTTCACTCGATACCCCGACAGGCTATCTTGACGAACCCGCTGAAGAAAACGAAATCATCTCGGCCGTATCAATTTCAAGCATAGACGGCAACAACGTAATCGTCACTTTCGGAGCGTTGTATCAGGACAGTGCCGAATCGCTCCTGTCAATGCAGATTAACGAAAACTTCTCGACCACAATCCCGGGTCTCAACATCGACACACCCCACACTGCCACTGTTGCCGGAATGGAAACTCTGGTCGCCGACTGTGACGGAACGGCCGAGGGAGAAAAGGTTTCAGGTAAAATATATGCCTTTACCCGACCCCCATTGACATTTGTAGTCCTTGCTATCGGCACCAAAGGCACTCCCGACGCGACCGAGAAAGTCATCGCGTCCATTACCCCTAACAAAGAGTATCTTGACAGCATTTTCGCCTCACCCGAAACCGAGGTTGACTTGCTGATCAATCTCGCCCGCAAAAACGGCATAACCGATAATTCCGAAGAAATTGACATCGCCGAAATCCGCACTGACCACGCTGCCCGCATAATCACATATGTCATGTCACTCCCCGGGGCGGCTGATGATTATGCCGACTTGGCTGAAAACGTTGCCGCAAACCACCGTGAGACAGCCGGGTCACTTCATGACGGCTATACTGACGACCCCTCGCTCTCAGTTCCGCTACGATACGGATACTCAATCTGCTATGAATATGTCCTTTACGGCACTGACAAAGTCATTGCTACCGATACCTTTACTCCCGAAGAAATCATGTAAAACCTTATAACTAAAAATCACACCGCCATGCCAAGACTGTGCATAAACTCCCGTGATGAACTCATCATCATCGACCTTGAAAAAGTCGCTTATCTCAGGGCTCAGGGAAACTATACCGAAGTAATGTACATCGAAGGTCAGTCACTGCTGCTGACCCTCGGACTGTCTCGCCTTGAAACCATGATCCGAGACTCCATGCCCAAGGACCGTCCCGGCATCTTTGCCCGCATGGGGCGCAGCCTGATAATCAACCAGCGCTACCTCACCCGCATCAGCGTCCTCAACCAGAAACTCACACTCAGCGACCGAGGTAAAAACGCCTACTCCCTCTCCGTGCCCAAAGACTTGCTCAAAGGCTACAAAAAAGCGATTGCTCAAGCTTTTGCGTCAAGCGGCAAATAATCTTTACTTGACTTATCAACACACTGAAATAATCATAAAAATGAAACGACTTCTTTTAATCTTGCTTTTCTGTGTCATGCTCGCACCCATTGCCGGTGCGCGCACATTCGTACTCGTGTGCGGCGTTTCCAACTATGGCGACTCAACCATCAATCTGGCTCAGACCACCAAAGACGCCAAAGCATTTGCCAAACTGATGAAGACGCAGACCCCCGACGTGACTCTGCTTACAAGCAAGTATGCCAACCGAGAAAACATCCTCAGCAAGCTCCGCGCCATCTGCAACCGCGCGCAGGCCGATGACCGTGTTGTTTTCTATTTCTCGGGACACGGCTGCGAAAACAATTTCTTGGCAAGTGACGGATTAGTCCCCTACTCCAACCTTTTCGCCCTACTCGACCGCTCGGCTGCCAAGGAAAAAATAATATTCATTGACGCGTGCATGGCCGGAACGATTGTCAACCAGCTCAAGAACGGCGGAAAACCTAAAGCCAAAGAAGGATACGCCATATTTACATCCTGCCGGGGCAACGAACTGTCTATCGAATCGGCGTTTGCCGGACAAGGTTTCTTTACCAAGGGTCTGCTCAAAGGAATGCGCGGACGCGGCGACTATGACAGCAACCAGCAGGTAACGATAAAGGAATTGTTCAAATATGTGTTTGCCGACGTTGTAAAACGCTCTGACGACCAGCAACACCCGCAACTGATTGCTCCTGTCGGCATGATGGACAAAGTCATCTGCTCTTGGGATGCCGAACCCTCGTCAGCCAAATAGGGCGATTCGTCAATAAATCCCTCTAACCCGAAACGGAAGCCTTGAAAAATTTGCTTCCCTCTGATGCGACTCATTATCTTTGCATCAGAAACAAAAACAATAACAATTAAAATTTAAAATCATGGATACTCAGAACACCAATAAGAACACCCAGCGTGTAGCAACCAAGTCGACAAAAGACAACGAAGCCGCAAAGCGTGCCGCGATGATGGGAGGTGCCGCAATCTTGGGAGGTGGCGCGGTAGCCGCAGCCAACGAGATTTTCGACGGCTCAGACCACGACGATGAAAACCTCACCCCCGAGGAAATCGCATCACAGGTTGCCGGAGGCGGCGTGGCCGCTTCTGCCACTCAGGGAAATTCCGGCCACACCGGAAACGGCAATAACGGAAACGGCAATAACGGAAACTCGACATCGGGACAACACGCGGAACAGCACGAAAACCAAGACAATATTCAGGGCACTTCCGGCTCTACCGGGACATCCACCCAGAACACCAACAATTCTGACAACAATACCGGAAACGGAGGCAACAGCGGTAACAGCGGAAATGGCGGTAACGGCGGAAATGAAATTCCCGACGAACCCCACACCCCGGAAAAACCCGAAGAGCCCGAAGAACCCATCGACATTGACCAGATTATCGTCGACGGCAAAGTTCTGCCTCCCGAAGATCCCGACCTTGTCGCGATGGAAATCCTTGACGTGGAGCAAGTCGACGATTTCGACATCGACCCTGATGCCGTGCTGACATTCGATGAAATCGGAACCGTCTACATGGTCGATGGCTCCGAGGCAACACAGGCATCCTTCCATCTGGAGAACGGAGCCGAAGGTTTGCTCGTCGACACTACCGGCGACGGAACATTTGAGACCATCACCGATGGCGAATTTGCTGACAGTACTGAAGGAACTCCTTTTGAAATGACAGTAGACGACGCGCTCCTCGACATGAATCCCTCGCCCGACTATCTGGCCTACGATGCCGACAACGACCACACCGACTCTCTCGGCGAAGCCTATAGCGGCGACATTATCTCCTGATTTTCCCACCCTCTCGTTTCATCACAATGGCTCAGAAAATTCTCAAAATCACTTGCCCCGACTGCGGGATGACGCTCAGTGTGCGTCCTCCCGCGTCGGCAGGAGTGGGACGACTCCGCTGCCCCGCCTGCGGCAAGGTAATGATTATAAATTTCCCGCCCGAGGCGTGTGCAGCCGCGCCAGTCAAAGCACCGGTGACCACTCCGCTCCCCTCTCCGGGACAAGAACCCGCAGTGCCGCACTATCTGCACCGGGCCGACGGTCTCCCCATCGATGGACGCCCCGGTGCAGCACTCCCCGAAGGGACCGTGACACTCGGCCGCGCCGACATCTACCAGCCCAGCGACATCCAGATTGATGACGACGGCATGATGTCACGCCGCTCGGTAGCAATCACCACAACTGCCGTTCCCGGCGGATTTACCCATACACTCGAAGTCCTCAACGCGACCAACCCGGTCACAATCAACGATAACACCTGTGTCCCGGGCCGTCCCGTCGCGCTCAACAGGGGCGACCGCCTGATGCTCGGCTCCACCCTTCTCATTCTCAACTAAAAACGACAGAATCAACAGAACGAAATAATGTCCGACAACCAATCGAGTATTTTGCAGGACAGCGCACTTAAACCGGGAACCCGGCTCCAGTCCGAACACCACGTCTACACCATCGAGGAAGCTCTCGGCTCAGGTGCTTTCGGGATAGTCTACCGTGCGTCATCGGTGGTCTATGACGGAAACATCCCGCGCAAATGCCAGTATGCCATCAAGGAGTTTTTCTATTTTCAGAAAGGATGCTATCGTGACGACGACGGCTCGACGATGATTGCGCCCAAGACAACCCGTACCGAGGTCAACAACTCGGCACGGGATTTTGAGCTTGAGGCCCGGCGCCTTCACGGCATCTGCGCCCTCAGCGACCGCATCGTGCGCGTCAACGAGATTTTCCGCGCCAACGACACATTCTATTATGTAATGGAATATCTCGACGGCGGCGATCTGGAAAGTTATGTGCGCGACAACGGCGGCCGTCTCGACGAGCAACATGCCGTGGCCATCATCCGAGAGATTGCAGGTGCGTTGAAAATCCTTCACAGCGAACCTCACCGGCTCTTGCACCTCGACCTGAAACCGAGCAACATCATCATGAAACGCGACGAGTTTACAGGCACCGAATATCCGGTTCTCATCGACTTCGGCACAGCCGTCCACTTTGACCGCTCGGGCAAGGCGACTGTGGGTTCCACACTGCGCGGATTCACCTATGGTTACGCCCCCTATGAGCAGACATGCGGCACCTCGTCGTTCAACCCTCGTCTCGACATCTATGCCCTCGGTGCGACACTATTTTTCCTACTGACCGGCAAAGACCCCGACGCGGCCGACCAGATCAACCCTGAATGGATAAACCGCTATCTCCCGGCCAAGCTCTCGGCCTCCACCCGCATGGCCATCATCAACGCGATGGCATTTGACCCGAACACCCGCACCCCCTCTATCGAGCGATTCCTCGAAGACCTTGACAGCAAAGGGCACGCAGTTGTACCGCCGCCACCTGTAACCGGCGACGGAGTGGTGACCGACAATGACATCCCCGAGATTCTGCTGAGCGATGATGACATCGATATTGTAGCCGTGAACGACGGCCCGACACCTGTGAAACCGCCGGTACCCCCCGTGCCGCCGGTTCCTCCCGTGCCGCCGATTAATGGCAACGGCGGAAACGGTCGCTTTGACGTCAATGCCACCCGCCGCAACTATACTCCGCCGTCACGACGCGGCAAAGGCATGAACAGCATCATTGTCAGCATCATCGTCGGAATCATTGTCGTTATCGGCACAGTGTTGATCTATCGCGGCTATTCGGCCCGTGTCGAGCAAGCCCGCCGCGACTCGATTTCAGCAGCCGACTCAGTGCGCGCGGCACAGATTCGCAACATTTTCGAATCCCAGACACCCTCTGACAACCGCAACCAAGGCAGCAAGGCTAAAAAGCAGCGCGAAAGCGACCTGTCGCGCCGGCTGAAGGACGCCCACCGCAACCGTGAGACAGCGCCGGCCGAGGAATTCCCTGCCACGGAGTAAAGTTGACCGGACAAACGGGGTATTTGGTCATAAAAACCGGCGATTCCGTGTGATATGACACAAAAAATTTGCATTTACCCCACGCTGCGAGCTAACTTTGCATCGTCGGTCACCGATAAAGACCCCGACAAAAAATCGTATAAAAATAAAAACATAATAAATCATGAAAACCTCATTCATCCGCACCATCGCTGCCGCCACAGGCATCCTCGCAATGGGTCTCGGCGCAGCCGCCCAGTCTCCCATTTCGCCCGTAGACTCAGTCTCGCGTGACAGCGTAAACTCCATCGTTCTCAAAGCACGCACCGGTGATGCCGATGCTCAGAACATTGTCGGAAACTGGTATTACACCGGCACCTACGTCGGCAAAGGGGTCAGCTATGACGATGCAGTCCAGTGGTGGCTCCGTGCCGCCAAGCAGGGACAACCCCTCGCTATCGGCAACCTCGGCGTGTGCTACCAGCTCGGGCATGGTGTCGCTCCCGACTCGATCCGCGCCATGAAACTCTATGACCGCGCCATCGAGCTCGGAAACACGCAGCTCCTTGACCGGAACATCGCCCTTGCCGACCGCGGCGAGCCTGTGTTCAACACCGTTTACGTCGCCCTCTGCTATCAGAACGGCGTGGGCAAGGCTGTGAAGAAAGACCGCGATGCTGCCATCAGATACTTCACCTCGGCCGCAACCCGCAACTCGGTCGATGCCCAGCGTGAGCTCGGCCTCATGCTCCTCAACGCCAACAACGGCGCCGAGGCCCTCAAGTGGTTCCGCAAAGCCGCCGACAAGGGAGACCTCCCCTCGACATTCTATGTGGGACGCCTCCTGCTTGAAGGAAAAGGTGTGGCCGCCGACCCCTCTCAGGGTTTCGTGACCATGATGAAGGCCGCCCGCGCCGGGTTCCCGATGGCCCTCTATCAGATTGCCAACTGCTACGCACAAGGCCGCGGAACAGCCGCCAACCCCGACGAGGCTGCCAAATGGTACAAAAAAGCCGCCGAGGCCGGAATCCCCGCCGCGCAGTATCAGCTCGCCAAGCTATATGTCGACGGCAAGGGTGTGCCTGTCGACTACTATCAGGCAGCCGTGTGGCTCGGGAAATGCTCGACCCGCGGATATACCCGCCAGATTATCAAAAAATACGAGGCTGACAACGACACCGCTTGGGCCGCTCCCTTCCGCGCCTACCTCGACGGCCTTGACCTGATGATCAACGACAAGAAATGGGAAGAAGCAGCCAAGAAATTAAAAGTTGTCGAGAAAGCCAAAGTTCCCGTCGGAGCGACAATGCAGGCCCTCATCCTTCTTGACAACGACAACCCCAAGAAAAATATCAAAAAAGGCATCAAGGCTCTTGAAAAAGCAGCCGCCGCAGGCGAACCCTATGCCCAATACCTCATGGGCGTGCGCTACGAGACCGGCACCGACGTCACCCGCGACCCCATGAAGGCCCTCGAACTCCTCAAGGCCGCCTCCGACCTCAATTTCGCCCCTGCCCAGTGCTATCTCGGCGACCTCTACTATGACGGCCGCAACGTTAACCAGAGCTACGAGACCGCGGTGAAATACTATCTCGATGCCCGCGCCCAGTGCCAGCTCACCCGCGAGGCTGCGACCCGTCTGGCCACATGCTATGAGAACGGATGGGGTGTCGAGGCTGACAAAGAGCAGGCCAAAGCCCTGAACGACGCATCCTACAGCGATCCCCTCCCCGCACTTCTCGCCGCGCTCCCCAACGTGGCTCCCGCCGACAAGAAAAAATAACCCGTCGCGCTGACAGGCGTAAAATAACCTGATAAAGTTCAGAAACAGCAGTCAATTCTGCCGTTTCTGAACTTTTTATTTTGTCCGATGGTTATGAATTATTATTTTTGCAATCAATGAGACCGTTCATCACATCACTGCTATTGTCGATTGCGGCCCTGTGTCATGCCGCGACACCGATTACAGGCCAATGCGAGATTGGCCCCGAACAGATGTGGCAGTTTGTCCTCTCCCACAACCCCGATTTTCCGCGCGAGACAGCCGAGGCATTCTATGAAGTGGGAAACCTCTACAACATCCGGGGCGACATCGCCCTGTGTCAGGCCATCATCGAGACAGGGTGGTTCAAGTTTGAAAACGGCACTGCCGTGACTGCCGACGACCACAACTATTGCGGCCTCGGGGTGAGAAAACGCGGCAAGAAAGGATGCAGCTTCTCGTCGGCCTATGAGGGTGTGACGGCGATGATACAGCACCTCTTTGCCTACGCGACCGACTGTGAGCTCCCCGACGACGAACCTCTTGTCGACCCCCGTTTCAACCTTGTCAACCGCGGCTGCGCACCCACATGGGAATCACTATCGGGCCGCTGGGCCATGAACACCCGCTATGGCCGCGACATCCTGACAATCTACAACCGCCTCGCCGATTTCCGCATCGACCCCTCCCTCACCCCCACCAAGACCATCGAGCGCATCGAAGTCATCATCCCCGAGTAAGAGGGGTTCAATAAACATTCAGTTTTATCTGTATGTTTATTAAGGAAATAAATGAAACAACTATGAATAAGCAAGACCTAATAAAAACCGTATCTGCCGCTGTATACATTATATCCTCATGGTGGATTATAAGACCACCGGGAGGGTTACAATGGATTGCTTATGTCTGTGTTGTGGCAGAAATGATTAGCTTATATTTCTTTGCTATTCGCGGGCGTACCCCTCACAAGAAAAAAGTTCTTATTGTTCTCGGTCTGGCAATACTGATTCAATGCGTCCTCATTTTTGCCATCAATAAAATATCGCCGACATAAAACAATCGGCGATAAACCCTATTGCCGACGCGGTTGTTATTTTAGTATGGCAACTATTTTTAACAGATTAAGGGATGAGTTCTACCGAGGCGTCGAGTGGCGGCGGAGACATGTGGGCGACACGCCTTTCATGTTCATCCTCGCATGTGTGACGGGACTGCTCACCGGAACGACGGCCTTTCTGTTAAAACGCTCGATTGCGACTGTATCGGGATGGCTCACCGAGCGGTTCAGTGACTACGGACCCGACTATACCTTCCTGTTCATCCCGCTCGCCGGGATTCTGCTGTCGGGAATATTCATGCGTTATGTGATTCACCGCAATATCGCCCACGGGGTGCGCAAGATGATTCTCGGATTCAGGCAGCGCGTCTACCGTCTCAGCGGCAAGTTAATCTACTCGCCCTTCATTGCCAGCACGTTTACGCTCGGTTTCGGCGGCTCGGCGGGTTCCGAGGGTCCCATCGCCACCACCGGCGCGGCCATCGGCAGCAACATCGGCAAGGCATGCCGACTGTCGCCCCACCTGCTGATTATAATGACCGGCTGCGGTGCCGGGGCGGGAATTGCCGGAATTTTCAAAGCTCCCGTCGGGGGAATGCTGTTCACGCTCGAAGTGTTGCAGCTCCCGCTGTCGACAGTGGCGGTAATCGCGCTGCTCGTCGCGTGCCTCACCTCGGCACTGACCGCCTACATCCTCTCGGGGTGCACTATAGACCTCGCGTTTTCAGCCCCGATGCCGACGTTTGACACCGCGCTGCTTCCGTGGGCGCTCCTGCTCGGCATCTTCTGCGGATGTTACTCACTGTATTACAGCTACATCATGAAAAAGGTCGAGAATTTCCTCAACCGGCTCGGAAATCCGTGGGTCAAGAACCTCGTCGCGGGGGGCATCCTCTCGCTCCTTGTGTTTCTATTCCCGGCCCTTTATGGCGAGGGATACGGAGTCGTCGGGAAAATCATCAACGGTCACGGCAGCGACATTGCCCTCGGCACATTCCTCAACTCCGCGCTGCCCGACGCGTGGATACTGGTACTGATTGCCGCAGGGATTCTGCTTGCCAAATGCTTTGCGACTTCGTCGACCAACAGCGGCGGCGGCGTGGCCGGAGACTTTGCCCCCACGCTCTTTGCCGGAAGCGTGGCCGGATTCTTCTTCGCGACATTGCTCAACACTCTTTTCGGCCTCCGGCTCCCCGTCGGAATCCTCGCCCTGCTCGGCATGGCCGGGGTCATGGCCGGAGCAATCCGCGCCCCCATGATGGCCATATTCCTGACCATCGAAATGACAGCATCCTACTCTTTCCTCCTGCCGGTTGTCGTGACCGCTACAACAGCTTTCGGCATCGTGCGCCTTTCCCGCCTCGAAACCATCTACTCGGACCGCAAAAAACTCCGCGACCAGAAAATGTAAAAGGCCTGCCCGAAACAATCAGGCAGACCTTTTACATTTTCCGGTCGTCTTACTCAACCGAGGTTACTTGACCAGAACCTTTATTGTCGAGTTGTCGGTTCTGAAGACATACACTCCCGGTGCGACTGTCACAGTCTGCCCCGCAGCATAATCTCCGCAATAAATCAACGTGCCGTCTACGGCGGCCACAACGAGATGCCCTTCATATCGGGGCAGGCTGACTTCCCGTCCCGCAATCTCTACTGCAAGGACGCCATCTGTCACGACATCCGATATTCCGGAAGATCCGAGGTCAACCTCCAAGTCCACCCCGCGGGATTCGTTATCTCCCTTGAATAGTCCCGATACGGAATACAGATGTGTTCCTTCACCCGGATTCCCGTCAACAAACGAGCCTGACAAAGTCGTTCCCAAAAGGTTCCCGTCACGATAGACGGCAAATGCATAGGGATAAAACATGTCGATTTCCGCATCGGCATCCCCGACGGGAACAACAATTTCGCGGTCGGGCTCGATTGCGGGTTTTGCCAAAGTCGCATATCCGAATATATTGCCGTTAAGACGCATATCGGTAGTCCAAGTCTTGCCGTCGTAGCTGACGAGGTCGCCATATCCTTTCACGGCAGGGCCCTTGTCGGTGAGCACGGTGACATTGGTCACCGCCGATTCATAATGAACCCCTATCCACAGGTCTTTGTCAGCTGTGACTTCGACCGATTTTGTCAACACGATATTGTTCCACACCATGTTGCCAAACTCTTTCAGCACACGTTCTGACACAAGCTGAGCCGGGGCATCGGCACCGGGTTCCGATTCCCACACCCGCAGCGTGCATTTCAGCTCATTCTGCGACTGACAAGGATAAAACGCCACTCGACGGATTTTATATCCCTTGTAAACCGCCAGATCCTCGGCACGGAAACGGTGTACATAATCCATCGACGACACCGGCAGGTCGACCATCTCAAAATTTTCCTCATCATCGTTCATGCGGGTCAGGCGGGTGTCAAGTTCCCACGACAGCTCTACACTGCCATTATCGGCCACGATGTGGTCAAGCGAAACAATGCGGTTGGACGGAATCCTCGCTTCTGTCGCGACATATGGCGACACAAGTCCCGACCGATATTCGGCATCAACCGTATAGGACAAGAGGGTCTGATTCCCGATTGCATCATCAACATAGGATGTTCCCTCGACACCGGATAGCAACTGGCCGTTGCGAAACAGATTGTAACACACCGGCTTGTCATCACCCTCGGGAGCATCCCACGAGAGGGTGACGACTCCGCGACGCGACGTGGCGGTAAAATTGCGCGGTGAGGCAGGCTCTTCGTCACACAAAAAGTCAAAATCCACCGTCCCGTCAAGATTTTCCACTATGTTGTCAAGACCTTTATAGGTATAGCGCCCCGAAACGGAACGTGTGGACGGCAGAGTGCGGTCATTGAACGACGTTACGGCTGCCGAGCCGGGGAAAGGCGCGATGTCACTGTCAACCGCCCCGTAGGTGTAGCTGTCAGTGTCCGGGTCACACATCGATCCGGCACAGACGGTGTAAACCGCCTGCGGAAACGAACTGTTAATCGTGTTGCCAACAAGATTTTCATCGACCAGCGACTCGTTGACATGATACACCAGCAGTCCTTCCCCGGGCAACGCGCGGTCAAATTCACCCTCGCGCCTGCGGTTCTCTATCACAAAATATTCACCGGGCAACGTACAGTCAAACCGATAAGCCTCAGGCACAAAAGTAGAACCTTTCATCCCTTCCACGCTCACCGGCTCGCCAAGCGTTACCGGAGTGACCCACCCGAGCTGGATTTTCTGCCACATATTGATTCCCGCCGGGCGGTCGCCATACTCACCGTTCCATGCTCCGGAACCCATAAGGTCCCACACTCCTGTTCCGGGAAAGTCACCGCCACTCAGCGAATAATCGGTATCATAGAAGTCAGGGGCGCCAAGATTGTGGCCAAACTCGTGACACATCACCCCTATTGTCGACATCTTGGTCTGGTCTTTTCCGAGCAGTTCAGGCTGAATGGTGTAACGTCTGACTTGGATTCCGTCAAACTCCATCCCGTAAATCGTGCTCGAATGTGACCAGATGTCGCCGGCCGAGCCGGTTGCCTCCTGCCCCGCCCCCTGATGAATGACCGCGAGGCCGTCGAGAATACCGTCGCCGTCATTATCAAATTGGCGGAAATCAATCTCTCCGTCAATGAGATGGAGCGCGTCGGCTATCATGGCAAGCGCACCGTCGGCCCCGTAATGACTTTTTTCATAGGGGAGCGTAATCCACCGCGTCACGGTCGTGGTTATGTCAAGCTGACCATAGGAATTTTCAAGATAATAGTCACGAAAACTGCCTATTCCGGCATGTTTCTCGCCATTCATGTACATGTCAAAATCCTCCTTGGCAAACCTCGGGGATGTATCTTTGTAGTTGAGCAACAGCATCAACAGTTTGCGCTCCCCCTTGGAAGGGAAGGTTCCGTCAATCTGAGTGTTAAAACCGGCATCGGAGAGTTTTCGCGGTGAGGAAGATTCCCTGATCTGTGACGCGTTAAAATTCAGACCCGGTCTGATTCCGAGAAATGATGCTTCTGACGAATTTCCGTCGCGATAACGCAATGCCGACGGTTCAAGCCTGCCGGCGCGAGACTCGGCATACACGAGATAGCCGCTGCCGTCACGCAGCAGCGTATATCCGTCACCCGACACGGCCCAGTTAAAATGCTCGTCACCTTTCAGCGTGACGGTCACGACACTTCCGTCGGGCTGCACGACTTCTACCGGTGACGGACAGGCAGGGACAGCATGTGCACCGGCAACTCCTAACAGCACTGCCGCACAAGTTGTTATAAATTTCAATCGAGACATATATTAATCGAGCTACTGAATGATGCAAAGACGCATTGAGCTTTCATAAAGCATCAGTGCGTCTTTGCATCAGATAATAAGAGGTTATTTCACAACTTTAATAGAACCGGCTTCACCTTTGACGATATAGATGCCATTGGGAAGATGCGAAGCCTCGATTTCGGTGCTGTCCTTTGAAGCACGGGCTTGAGCAACAAGCTGTCCGGAGACATTGTAGACCGAGATAGTCTCGCCCTCGGCAGTACCGCTCACCGAAAGGATTTCGGAATTGACAAAACGGGCAGCAAAGACGATTTCGCCAAACTGGTTGACGGCCACGCCACTCTGCTTGGGGTCGTTCAGTGAAATCCAGAGTTGCCATCCGGCTCCGTAGCCTTTCTTCGTGATATCGAGATTGTCGATGCTGTACCATCCGCCGTCGGCCGAGATTAACGAGCCTTCGGGAACAGCGTAGGGCTGTGCATAAAGGCCGGTGACTCCGTGACCGAATTTCACCGCGGTAGTGGCGAAGTAAGAGCGACCGAGATTGACATCTTCGGCATCGATAGTCAACGATGGGTCAAACTCCATTGCGATATACACCGTGCCTGAAACTTTAACCGGCTCGGGGAACTCGATAAAGCGTCCTTCAGCCGAGATAGAGCCGAGACCCGATGCGCCAAGCGCTTCACCCATAGTCATGTCGACACGACCAAATACCTTCCGGGGATCAAGGCTACCATCCTCTTTCGCGCCATACAGTACCATCGCGAAACTCTTTTCACGGTCATCGGAATAAGTGGTGGTGATATTACGATAGCGGCGTTCTGCAACCCAGAAAGATACTTGGCGAATCCACACCTCCATATCGTCAGAGAAGTTATAACGCTGAGCGAAATTGAAATAGTAGTGGTTATAGCCTGTTATGAAGTCACCTTCTGAATCTGTGTCAAAGGCCGGAACCTGCCCGCGGTCAACAAGCATGTCACTGCTGCTGTTGTGCAGGTGAAGGGCACAATCGGTCGCGCTCTCGTCTTCACCGATAACCGAGATTTCATAAGTCTTGGAAGTCGAGCGTGTTCCACGGGTGTTGGTGGCCTCAAGACCAATCTTGTAAGTACCCGAGGAAGGCACTACAAACGAGGGGTTGACATCGGTCGACGAATCAATCTCGGAACCGTCTTGCGACAGAGTCCACTTGTAGGATTCGGCATAACGGCTCGTGTTTACAATCTCGATCGGCATACCCTTGAAAGCAACCATATTGTCAGTATAAAGGTCAATCATACTTGCAGGAGCAAACGAGGGCTCGACACGAGGAATCAGACCGGGGGCCGTAATCTGCAGATAATCGACAGCTATCATTCCTGCCTTGGCCGGTCCCGAGACCGCAAACGAGAAACAATAAGGTCCTGAAATCCGGGGAGTAAATGTCAAGTCGCGCTTGACCCACTTGGTGTGCTGCTCGTCATAGGTGGCGAGAACCTTATGGAACTCTGAATCCTGCTCGGTACCGACAGTGAATTGCATAGTCGGGAGATGCAATTCGCCTTCATCGTCCCAGTTGC
The DNA here is from genome assembly GCA_947176615.1 of uncultured Porphyromonadaceae bacterium. Lineage (GTDB taxonomy): Bacteria > Bacteroidota > Bacteroidia > Bacteroidales > Muribaculaceae > Duncaniella. The sequence goes on along the minus strand of CAMWRO010000036.1, from coordinate 1,604 downwards.
CCTCAATCATCGTATAGAACGAGATTGAATATTCAGTATCGGCCTCAAGATTGAAGAAAGGAGTGAAAGCCTTTTCGTCACGCTCTGACATTCCGGCAGGAGCTACCATATAATAGAGACCCTCTACGCCGGGAAGAACTTTGTCAAGGCTTGCAGTTACCCATACCAATGTGCCGACCGAATGCCAGCCAATGGGGAGATGGCTCTTTCCGTCATAATGTTCCGGATCCGAGAATGTCTCGATATAAGGAAGGTCGATACAATCCATGAGGTTGTCTTCGTTGGGTTCCAGCACTATTTCAGGGTCTTTTTCCTCAATAGGACGCTTGCCCGAAATGAAAATGTCATCGAAAGCTATGAACTGGCCCTTACCCACCGGTCCGTGAGTGATATTGAGCGAGAAACAGTATTCGCCGTCGGCGGCAGGGGTGAAATCAAACTTGTAGTCCACCCATTTTCCACCGTTGTCAGGTTCAATCGAACCGACTGACACGGTCTGAGCTTCAACGGTCTGAGCGTTACCGGCTTTTATATCGACGCCGTAGGAACGCACATATATGTCTCCTTGTCTAAAGAGGCTGAACTCGATAGTAGCTTTCTCGCCACCCACAAGTTTGTACATCGGAGTATATATCACTTCACCGACAGCTGCGGTGATAGCTCCGAGCATATAGTCGCCTGACTTGGTGGGATAGCCGAAATAATCGCTTGTCTCGCGCTTGAATCCGGGAGCCTCGTTAAGCCATCCGGCGGGCACAAAGGCACCATCGGCAAAGTCGGCATCCTCATCAAAGTTGGTTTCGATCTCGAAAGGCTCGCTCGGGGTGGGGTCGACCGGCTCGACCGGCTCGTCATCTCCGCCCGGCGCAACACCGGCGATGACAAAGTCGTCAAATCCGACACTTTTTCCACTACCTGTCGTATAAGCGGTAAGGGTCAGTGAGAAACAGTAGTCGCCATCGCTTTCAGGCGTAAATTCAAACTCGAAATCGGTCCAGTCGGGGTAACCCTTCTTCTCGACCTCTCCCACCTGAATTGTCTGGCTCTCGGCATCCTGCGCAGTACCCGCCTTGACATTCAGGCCGAAACTGTAGACATAAATGCTGCCTTCGGGAGCGATATAGCTGAACGCGATTTTGCATTTTTCGCCACCCTTGAGCTTCATCATCGGAGTGAAAATAACATCATTGACTTTAGGACTGGCCTTGCCCATAATGTAACTGCCCGACTTAGGTGTGAAACCGAAGTAGTCACCTTCTTCACGCTTGAAACCGTCTGCGACCCATTCGCCGGGGAAATCCTCCTCGTTTTCAAAATCATAGGTTAACGTGAAAGCACCTCCCGCGGGAGTTTCGGGATTCTCGGGGTCGTCGCCCGACGATTCTTCAACCGAGATGGAGACATCGTCAAGAGCCACGGGACGCTCGCTACCTCCGGCAAGTCCGTTGGTAAACGAAATCGAGAAACAATACTCGCCGTCACTCTCGGGGACAAAAGTAAAGGAAACCGTTTCCCATTCGGGATGATCCTTTGCCTCGACTACCCCTACCTGAACAGTATGGTCAAGCAGACTCTGTGTAGAACCCGCCTTGATTATAAATCCT
>CAMWRO010000035.1 GCA_947176615.1 uncultured Porphyromonadaceae bacterium | reverse complement strand
CTGCAACCAGACTATAACGAACTGTTCAGGCTGTATAACGGGAAACACAGTCCCGAAATGGTATTTTCAATCCAGTCGATTGACGGCAACACGGCAGGATATGCCCTCGACATTGTGTCTTATTTCGGCAACAAGTCAACCATGCGTCTGATTGCCGGCAACCGCATTGTCCCCTCGACAAGACTCGTCGACATGTATGAAAATCTCGACGGGACCCCGTTCAACTGGGACGACTTGTTTCCGGGATTCAACAATGGCGGCTCAGATGTGCGCCGCCGCTACATGAGTGTCGCCATTGATCAGGGAAGTACCCGTGTAACCGACCTTCTTGACTGTGACACGACCCTTGTCATGGATGCTTACCGCAACCGCGACCCGCGCCTCAATCTCAATGTCATCACCCCCTACTCCCATTACCTCGGCACTGATGCCGGGTCATCACCGATGGATAAACAGTTTGTCCTCGCCGATGCCTCAAAAGGTGGCGCGCCGATGGAGGCTATGGCCTTCATACGCAATTCGGAAGGATGGAATTCCTACTTCTGGCGCAAGTGGATTCCCACCGGCAATCTCGACGGATACTGGGGAGAATATAACCGCACGCCCTACGAATTTCCTCTTATCCGTCTCGGCGACGTGATTCTGATGCTTGCCGAGGCTTATAATGAAACCGGCCAACCTGACAAGGCTGTGGCCGAAGTCAACAAAATACGCTCCCGCGTCAACATGCCCGACATTGACTCCGCCGGGGGAAAAGAGGGTGTGGGCGCCCGCATCCGCGACGAGCGTGCGCGGGAATTGGCCGGGGAAGGCCAGCGTTACTGGGATTTGCGCCGTTGGGGACTCCTGCAAGAGTCAGTCAAGGACGCGACAGATATTTTCGGCGACCTGATGTACACCCGCAGCTACCAGTCACGACACGAGTTATGGCCCATCCCGCTTGTGGAGCTGGACCGCAACCCCAATCTGACACAGAATACAGGATGGTAAAAACAGTGACGAGGATGCCGGTTCTTTTCGGCATCCTCGTCGCTTTTTTATTGACTTCAATCTACTTTAGAAAACTCGTCTTTCCCGACACCGCATAGCGGACACACGAAATCGTCGGGAAGGTCGGCAAACGAAGTTCCGGGTTCGATACCGTTTTCAGGGTCTCCTACCGCCGGGTCATACACCCAGCCACATACGTCACAAACATATTTGTCCATATCCATAATTTAAATTTAATTATTAATCAATGCTTTTATCTCGGCGACTCCTTCATCCCGTCACCTTTCGGCGCTGTCGTGATGGAGCCTTTCATATTTTTCATCTTTAGAACATCCTGAATGTAATTATTGTTCAAAAAATAATGTGTGACTACGAAATTTTAACCGCGGGATTTGCATATTCAGAGAATGCGTATTATCTTTGCAGCATGAAAACTTGACATAACTGACTTTAAATAATAGCGACATCAACGCAGCAATTTCACCGCCGCCCGTAACCACGGGGGCAACAGGTGGGATTGCTGCGTCGTTTTGCATCGCTTGCGATAATGTCAAAACATGCAGCAAGACAGCTTGTTAAGGCGGTAAATAAGTTCATTTACATCACTTAACATTCTAAATTCAAGCAGTTATGAAAAAGCATTATTGCTCTCGGGTGCTAAGCTGCACCCCCTCGGGAAAAATCACCAATCTTGATGCCGTCATGATGAGGCGCATGGTCAATCAATGCCTGAACGACGTCGCCGGGATGCGGAGCGTGACCGAGAAGGCCAAACGGCTGCTGTCGATGGCCGACGTGTGCCGCACCAGCCGTTATCTGCGCACCGCGCTGAATCTTTACCGCGAGGTGGTAAGAACCATCATCCCCGATGCCATTATGGAATACTCCATGCGGAACAAAGAATTGCTCACCCGGGCATGCACCGAGATTGACCGACTGTGGCGGGAGTTCTCGCAAAACTCAAAAATGTCACGCGAGGCCGAAAAAGCGCGACTTCTCTACATGTGTATCCACGAGGACTACCGGTCAGAAGTGCTTCACATCAACAAGGTCTCCACATCCACATTGCAGAGGGAATTGGTAAAAGACTATTATGACATGGTCATCAACTCCTGATCCTGAAAGAGCAGTCGCCCCGGCAGCAATTTGCTGTCGGGGCAACTTTTTTATGGCAGATATTCTATGTGTAAGCGGCCGGGGTTATTCGGGCTGGGCGAAAATCACGATACGGTTCCAGTCGTTGGTATCGTAGGGCTGTACGGCACTGCCGGCAGCTTCGATGATGAGACGGTCAGGATTTACACCGTAGTCGTTGACGAGAATGTCGGCAACAGCTTTGGCACGACGTTCTGAGAGCTTGAGGTTGTACTCGGCGGTACCGGTGTCTTCGTCGGCATAGCCGCGGACAACGACATTTGTGCCGGGATTGGCTTTCAGCCATTCAGCCATGTTGTAGACATTGACCATTTCCTCGCTGGAAACATAGGCCGAATTAATCTTGAATCGAACAGTTGAGAGCAGAGGAGCTTCAACAGTGACTTCCTGAGCGACAACATCGGGAACTTCGGGACACGGGAGCTGAGCCTCGGCGGCTGCAAGTGCGGCTGTTGATGTCGCAAGCGCGCCACGCAAGTCGTTGACCTGATTGTTGAGGTTGTTGATATAACCTACATAGTCGCAAGGATTATAGGAGTCAAACTCAGAGCCGGTAAAGTAGAACGTAAAGCCACCGATAGCGCTGATGTTGATGTCGATAGGCTTGCCGTAGGCGGTGTTGTTGTAGTTGTCTCCGTAGAACTGGGCGCGGCCTTCGGCGAAGAAGTCAACATAATTGCTGAGACGGAAACGCAGTTGCAGACCTGCCGATACGGGAAGAAGCCATTGATTGTTCTTTGTCTTTCCGTGGCTGTTATTGATATTGGCTTCAGGAGCCTTGTAATCATAAACGAATGAGCCTCCGAGTCCGATGTAAGGAACAATCGAGAACACTCGCTTGGGATTGTAACCACTGATTGAATTAAACATATCCCACATGAAGTCCACGTTAAGATTAGCGACCTTTGCACGGTTCATGTTTCCCTGATTCCAGTGGATAGAGCCATAATAGGCGCTGAAACGGAAACCGAGGTAAGGAGAAATCCAACGGCCCACACCGAGGTTATAGACTGCGGTCAGATGACGGCCGTCGTCACCTTTATCCATCTTATTTTCCACAAACGGACTCTGAATACCGGCTCCGAGCTGGATAAACCAGTTGTCACGCCATGATGACGGAGCATAATGTGTCTTGCACTCGACATTCTCTGTCGCTACAACAGTTTCTTCAACGATAACCGCCGAATCCTGTGCCTTTGCCTCGTTAGCGCACCAGAGCATCCCGCTACATGCTGCACAGAGTAAAAGAGTCTTTTTCATTTCTCTCACAAAATTTAGAATGAAACAATGTATTAAGTTATTTATTTTTTCTTGTTAAACTTATAACAGAGGTTTACAAAAGTTTGTTCACCGATTTGTCACATTTATGCAACGATTTTGCCACCGATTTGTAACACCGCTGTTAATTATGTATATATTATGGTATAATGCTTGACCGAGTGTCTTTTTTTATTTATCTTTGCCGCCAATATCATACTTTACAATTTTTAATACCATTACGATTTTTCAATGAGAAAATTTTTATCTCTATTTGCAGCAATGCTGCTTGCCGGTATTGCTGGACTGTCGGCCCAAGTTGTCGAGACGTCTCCATCAATCCTACAGGAATCAAGCCGTGATGTGAAAATCATTTTTTATGCTGACAGAGGCAATCAGGGCCTCAAAGGCTATGACGGCGATGTCTATGCCCACACCGGTGTCATCACATCCCTTTCGGTCAGCTCGGGTGACTGGAAGTATGCCCCCACATGGGGCGACAACAGTCCCAAGTACAAAATGACCCGTACAGCTCCCGACACCTACGAGCTGAACATCGGTGAAATCAGAGCGTATTACGGTATAACAAACCCCGCTGAAACAATCAAGGAGCTTGCATTCGTGTTCCGCAACAGCGACGGCAGCCGCCAAGGTAAAACTGCGGCGGGAGGAGATATTTTCACCACCGTCTATTCCGACGAATTCCAGTCAGTCCTGACCGGCGACGCATCCTCAACCGTCCTGATGGAACCCACGACTGTTAATTTCACCCTCAACACCACCGCCGATGCCGCGCTTGAAATCAAAGTCAACGGGACATCAGTCGCCAAAGGCAACGGAATGAAACTGACAGCATCGCGCACATTTAACGAACCCGGGGCCTACAAGGTCGAAGGCATCGCTTCCTACAACGGGAAGGATGTGACATCAGAGATGACAATAACTTATGTCAATGCCTCCCCTACCGCCACTTATCCCGGCGGGGTACCGAAGGAAGGAGCCGTGAAGAACAGTGACGGAACTGTCACCTTCTGCCTCGCCGCTCCTGAAAAGAAAAACGTGATGATTGTGCCGTCATGGGACAATTACGAGCTGCTCATGTCCAATGTCATGAACCGATGTGACTATCAGGGCAACAGCTACTTCTGGATTACCGTCAACGGTCTTGACAACACCACATATTATCCTTATTATTATCTGGTGGACGGTTCAATAAAAGTAGGCGACCCCTATGCCCGACTCGTTCTCGACCCATACAGCGACAAATATCTCGCTAACGGCGTATTCCCCGACTGCCCTCCCTATCCCTACGACAAATTTGACGACACTGTTCTCGCCGTTTACCGTGGCAACATGGATGACTATGACTGGAAAGTGAAATCATTCTCAATCCCCGAGCACAAAGACCTCATCATCTACGAGCTCCTGCTGCGTGACTTCACCGGCACCGAGGGCCAAGCCGACGGCAACGGCACTCTCGCGCTTGCAATGGAGCGTCTGGAATATCTTCGCGACCTCGGCGTAAACGCAATCGAGCTGATGCCGATTATGGAATTTGACGGAAACAACTCGTGGGGTTACAACACCAACTTCTATTTTGCCCCCGACAAGGCCTACGGATCACCCGACGAATATCGCGCCTTTATTGACCGCTGCCATGAGTTGGGAATGGCTGTCATTCTTGACGTTGTTTTCAATCAGAGTGCCGGACTTAACCCGTGGTATCTGATGTACCCTATCGACCACAATCCGTTCTATAACGCCACCGCCCCCCACGATTACAGCGTGCTGAACGACTGGAATCAGAACAATGTGCTGGTGCAACAGCAATGGGACAACTGCATCACCTACTGGATGACAGCCTACAAGGTAGACGGATTCCGCTTTGACCTCGTCAAGGGTCTTGGCGACAATGAAAGTTATGCCGGCGGAACCGAGGCCTACAACGCATCGCGAGTGGCCCGCATGAACCGGCTGAACAACGTTATCAAATCAGTAAACCCTAATGGAATCCACATCAACGAAAACCTCGCGGGTGCCAAAGAGGAAAACGAGATGGCCGAAAGCGGACAGCTTAACTGGAGCAACATCAACTCGCAGTCTTCCAAGTTTGCCGAAGGTGTAGCCGCAGGGTCATCGACAGTCGGATTCTATGCTCCCAATTATGGCCGCATCTGGGGTTCGACCATCTCCTACGCCGAGAGCCACGACGAGCAGCGCGTCAACTACAATCAGACGAAGTATGGCGCCAACGACCCCATCAAGCGAAAGGTCGACATGCAGATGAGACGACTCGGATCTATGGCCGCCCAGATGATTCTGTCGCCCGGAGCCCACATGATATGGCAGTTTGGCGAGCTCGGTGACGGACAGAACACGAAAAACGCATCAGGCGGAAACAATACCGACCCCAAGATTGTGCATTGGGATTATCTTGACAACGAGTATCGCCGCGGTCTTTATGACAATTATTCGGCCCTGAACTGGATACGCCGCGACAACAGCGACCTCTTTGTCGCCGACGCCACCCTTGACATGAAATTCGGAGACAATGACTGGGACAATGGCCGCACGCTGCGCATCGCCCGCGGAGAAAAAGAGCTTGTGCTCCTCATAAACCCCCAGATTCGCACCAATGTGACTGTATCGGCTCCCGTCAACCGCATGTCGGCATCCAATTACGAGGTCCTCGTGTCATCCTACGATACCAATCCGGAAATTGAGTTCAGCAACGGAAACGTCTCAGCGACACTTCTCCCCGGCGCGTTTGTAGTCATCGCCACCGATGCAGTCCTGTCGGCCATTGACGAGATCGGAGCCGGAAGCGACCGTCCCGCTATCTATGGCGGCGTGGGACAGATAATCGTCGAGGGCGAATACACCAATCTTGACGTTTATAACCTCGCCGGTGTGCGCCTCGTCAACGAGAACCTCGCTCCGGGCGTGTACATCGTCAACGTCGACGGCACGACTGCCAAAGTTCTTGTGAAATAATCACATCCATCAACGATTTTTGCGCTCCCGCTGTTTTTTTTACGGCGGGAGCGCATTGTTTAACCGACGTATATATCAGTCATTTTTATTAATTTTGCAATCTAAGATTTACCCTGACTATGACAGAATATCGCTCCCAACTATCCGACAATCTAATTTTCCGTGCTGCCCGGCATGATGACCTTCCGGCTATTTCTTCTATTCTGAAAGCAGCCGTGGCACGGATGCTTGCCGAGGGAAAACAACAATGGAATGAGTCCTATCCCACCGAGGCGCATGCCCGAGCTGACATTGACCGCGGCGCGGGATATGTGATTGAAATGGACGGGAGTGTAGTCGGTTATACTGCCGTAGTCTTCGACGGAGAACCGGCCTACGAGCATCTGACAGGCCGGTGGCTTTCTGACGGGAAATATGTCGTGGCCCACCGCATGGCCGTCAGTCAGCATCTGAGAGGCAAAGGTCTGGGGCGTAAATTCTTCTATGCCATCGAGGAATTTGCCAAAAGCAGGAATGTTCACAGTTTCAAAATCGATACAAATTTTGACAATTTCGTCATGCTCGGACTACTCGACAGCCTCGGATTCATCTATTGCGGGGAAATCGCTTATCAAGGGGACCCGCGCAAGGCATTTGAAAAAATTATATAAACAAAGAAATCGCAAGATGCTTGAATATAGCGTCTTGCGATTTCTCAGGTGCTCGAAGCGGGACTCGAACCCGCACAGCCGCAATGGCCAAGGGATTTTAAGTCCCTCGTGTCTACCATTCCACCATTCGAGCAGCATGATAGCGTCTGTGCGCAAAAGTGATGCAAAGGTACGATGTTCTGCTGAATTTTGCAAGTATTGAATGGTTATTTTTTGTCGCGGTCAAAATAACTTCTTCACCGTTACATGTGTTAATCTATAAATTATTACCTTTGCATTAACAAAAACAGCCTAAGCGAGTATCCGAATTTATTTAATGTATTGCAGTGAGTGATATGGAGAATGATTTTGGACTTGTGAAGAAGGCGCATAGCCGTAGCTCTTTAACTGATGAGCAAGCGTGAAAGCACCTTCATTACGCTCGCTTTTATCTATTAAATAATTTTTGAGACTCACCTATTATATGGAACCCATTGATATCGACCGCGTGGTCCTCCTCTCCCACGATGAATTTCAGCTCAGAATCAAGAAAATACGCGCTGTAATGGAGACGGCCGGAATAAAGGCCGTGTTGCTGAGTGACAACGCTAACATATATTATGTGACCGGCCGCGTGTTTGACGGGTTGGTTTATATTCCGGCTGCAGGAGAAACAATATTTTTCATTCGTCGCCCGGTCGTCCTGAAAGGTGACGGGGTTGTCTTCATCCGCAAACCGGAAGATATGGCACAGACCATCGGCTTGAACGTCCCCGAGAATATCGGGATGGAGCTGGATCTGACCGACTACTCCAAAATCATGCGTCTCAAAGCAATCTTCCCTGAGTCAGAGCTGAAGAATGCGTCACCGGTCATGCGCATGAGCCGTGCGGTGAAAACCGATACCGAAATGGATTTTCTGCGCCGCTCCGGGACCAGACATGTTCATGTCTACGCCCGGATTCCGCGTCTCTACCGCCCCGGGATGACCGACCTTGAATTTCAGGTCGAAATTGAACGAGTCAGCCGTCTCGAAGGTTGTCTCGGACAGTTCCGCATCAGCGGTGACTCAATGGAATTGTATATGGGCAACCTGCTTGTGGGCGACAACGCCGATGCTCCCTCCCCCTACGATTTCGCTATGGGAGGCGCGGGACTGGACCCTTCGCTGCCGGTTGGTGCCAACGGAACCGAAATCAAGCCGCACCACACCGTCATGGTTGACATGAACGGCAATTTCACCGGATATATGACCGACATGACCCGTGTGTTTGCTCTCGAAGGGATTGACCACTCGGCGCAGAAAGCCCACGACTGCTCGTTGCGCATCCATCGCGAACTGATTGAGATGATGCGTCCCGGCACAGAGGCCAAAACTCTATATGAGCACGCGATAAATATCGTAAAGGAAGAAGGATTGCATGAATACTTCATGGGCCACCGTCAGCATGCCGGATTCATCGGTCACGGAGTCGGCATCGAGATTAACGAACTGCCGGTAATCGCCCCCCGCAGCCGCGACATAATCGCCGAAGGCAATGTCATCGCGCTTGAGCCGAAATTTGTCATTCCCCACGTCGGTGCTGTCGGCATCGAGAACACCTATATTGTCCACAACGATTCAGTCGAGTGCATCACCCCCGCGCCCGAGCAGATAATCGGACTTGATTTCTAAAAGGTTGTTTATGCACCCTATCGCAAAAAAAATCGACACTAAAATATTCCATATTGTCGGCGAGACCGCCGATGCGCTGCAGTGTGCCTGCTATACGGTGGGCGGATATGTGCGCGACCTGTTTCTCAACCGCCATTCCAAGGACATCGATTTTGTTACCGTCGGCAGCGGCATCGAGCTTGCCGAGGCTGTCGCCAAGTCGCTCGGACGCGGCACCAAGCTCAACGTGTTCCGCAACTTCGGGACCGCCCAAGTCAAACGCCGTGACATGGAACTCGAATTTGTCGGGGCGCGCAAGGAGTCATACCGCGCCGACTCGCGCAAACCCATCGTGGAAAACGGCACTCTTGAAGAAGATCTGTCACGCCGCGATTTCACAATCAATGCGATGGCGTTACAGGTCAACACATCATCTTTCGGGACGCTCATTGACCTCTTTGACGGACTGGAGGACCTGAACCGGCAGATTATCCGCACCCCGCTCGATCCTGATGTCACCTTCAGCGATGACCCGCTGAGGATGATGCGCGCCATACGGTTTGCCACTCAGCTTGAATTCGAGATATTCCCCGAAACTTTTGCCGCGATAACCCGCAATGCCGAGCGCATAAAAATCATATCGCGCGAGAGGGTTATGGACGAGCTGATGAAAATAATGGCGTCACGGCGTCCGTCAATCGGATGGACTCTGCTTGCCCAATGCGGATTGCTGAAACTGATTTTTCCCGAACTCGACGCTATGCGCGGTATCGAGGTTGTCAACGGACGCGGCCACAAGGACAATTTTGCCCACACGCTCGAAGTGCTGGACAAGGTTGCCGTCAACAGTGACGATGTGTGGCTCAGATGGGCAGCACTGATGCACGACATCGCCAAGCCGGCGACAAAACGGTGGGACGAAAAAATCGGGTGGACGTTCCACAACCACAACTTTATCGGCAGCCGCATGGTTCCACGCATTTTCCGCGACATGAAACTGCCGCTTAACGAGAAAATGAAATATGTGGCAAAACTTGTCGAGCTGCACATGCGCCCCATTGCCCTTGTCGAGGAGGAAGTAACCGATTCGGCAGTTCGGAGGCTCATTAATGACGCCGGTGACGACCTCGAAGACCTCATGACTCTCTGCGAGGCCGACATCACCTCCAAGAATCAAGAGAAAGTGAGGCGTTTTCTCGACAATTTCGCCCTTGTGCGCAAAAAAATCATCGACCTCAACGAGCGCGACGAAATAAGGAATTTCCAGCCGCCCGTCGACGGCAATGAAATCATGAAGACTTTCGGACTTACCGGCTCCCCTGTTATCGGCGAAATCAAGCAGGCCATAAAAGACGCCATTCTCGACGGAGTGATACGCAACGACTATGCCGAGGCCCGCGAGATGATGCTGCGCCTCGGCGCTGAGAAAGGATTGTCTCCAGTAACCAACATCTGACCCCACGACCTATGTATTACATATCGAAACGCATCGAAATTTCAGGTTCACACAGCCTGTCTCTCTCCTATCCCAGCAAGTGTACCTCGCTCCACGGCCACAACTGGATAATAACCATCCACTGTAAGGCCCGGGAGCTTAACGCCGACGGGATGGTGGAAGACTTTACCCACATCAAGGAACGGATTACAGGAATGCTTGACCATGCCAATTTCAACGACGTGCTGCCGTTCAACCCCACCGCCGAAAACATCGCGCGGTGGATATGTGACCAGATCAGCACTTGTTATCGGGTGGATGTTCAGGAAAGCGAGGGTAATATTGCAAGCTATGAGACCGACTGACAGCCACACATACCGTGTCAACGAAATCTTTTACTCCCTTCAGGGAGAAGGATTTCACGCGGGGATGCCGGCCGTGTTCCTCAGACTGAGCGGGTGCAACCTCCACTGCCCGTTCTGCGATACCGACCACGCGGCATCAGTCACGATGTCAATCGACGACATTGTCGCCGAAGCATCCCGATTTCCGTCACGACACATCATCATCACCGGCGGAGAACCCGCGTTGCAGATTGACGCGGCGATAATCGACGCGCTGCATGAGGCCGGATTTACCATCCACATCGAGACAAACGGGACAATTCCACTGCCCGACGGCATCGACTGGATTACCTGCTCGCCCAAAGACGCTGTGTGCCAGACGCCTAAATCCCGTGTGGCACTCGACCGGATTGACGAAATAAAAATCGTCTATACAGGGCAGGATGTCGAGGCTCAGATTTCACAACTCCCCGAGGCTCGCCATTATGCGCTCCAGCCTTGCTCGGGACAGAATACTGACGATGTGGTGGCCTACATACTCGCCCACCCGCATTGGCGACTCTCCTTACAGACCCATAAAATAATCAATATACCCTGAACAATATGAAACTTAGCCACATTCTGATTGTCGGCGCACTCGCCCTGAGTGCCTGCAACCCATCGGGAAAAGGTGACGGCCATCTCGTCATCCTGCACACCAACGACACTCATTCGGCCATCGAGCCGGACCGTCACGACAAGGGCGGCATAGTTCGTCGCAAAGTACTGGTCGACAGTGTGCGCGCCGCGCGCCCCGACGTTCTTCTGATTGACGCGGGCGACGCCGTTCAAGGCTCGCTTTACTACACGCTGTTCAGCGGCGAGGTGGAGCGCAAGATGATGAACTATCTGGGATATGACATCCAGATACTGGGCAATCATGAGTTTGACAAAGGTCTTGACGCGCTTTCCCGCGAGTGGAAACAACTCAATGCCGCCCGCCTCTCGACCAATTATGACATGACAGGCACTCCTCTTGAGGGACTTTTCGTCCCGTCGGTGGTCAAAGAGGCCGACGGAAAGAAAATAGGCTTTATCGGCATCAACCTCAACCCGGCCGGCATCATATCGGCCGACAACTACAAAGGTGTCAGATATGAGGATGCCGTTCAAGCCGCAAACGCCGAGGCCGCCCGTCTCAAAAAAGACAAAAAAGTGGATATGGTCATCGCTGTGACCCATATCGGCTACTCCAACGACAAGGATTATGACGACTTGAAACTTGCAGCCGCATCACGCGACATCGACGTTATCATAGGCGGTCATTCCCACACCGTTGTCAACCCTGCCGACACGACAACACCGACTTGGCGCGTTGCCAATGCCGACGGCGATACCATCAGCGTGTTGCAGACCGGTTCGAGCGGCGCCTATCTCGGCGAAATCGACATTGACCTCAACACCCGCAACGTGAAAGCACGTCTCATCCCGGTCGACAAGCGGCTTGACGACCGTCTCGATTCCGAGGCCGAGGCCATCATAGCTCCTTATCGCGCCAAGGTCGACTCCATGCGCGCCATCGAAATCGGCACTACCCCCTATGAATTTGGCCGCAAAAGTCCGGAAATGCTGAACCTGCTGAGTGATTTCGTGATGATGCGCGGTGCCGAATTGTGTGGCAAGCCCGTCGACGTTGCAATAATGAACAAAGGCGGAATACGCACCGATCTCGCTGCCGGAACAATCACACAAGGCGAGATTATCGACATTGCCCCGTTTGACAACTCAATCGTTGTAACGGAAATCAAGGGCAAGGACCTGCTCGACAACCTCGCCGTCATGGCGACTCAGGACGGCAACGGCGTGTCGGGCAATGTGCGCGTGCTGTATGATCCCGAAACAAAAGCCATCAACAGCGCAACTATTGACGGCAAACCGATTGACCCTGACAAAGTATATCGTCTCGCGACCATTGACTATCTTGCCGCCGGCAATGACTACATGACCCCGCTGACACGCGGCAACATCATTGCACGCAGCAACGAGGTGCTGTATCAGACACTCATTGACTACATCTCTCAGGGTCGCATCAACGACCTCCTTGCCAATCCCGACAAAACCAACCGTATGACATTCATGTAATAGTAATTTTTATGGTAAAACATATCGTAATGTTCAAACTCACCGGCGATGCCGACGTGCGCCGCCGTGTTGCCGAAGATTTCAAACGCGCCCTTCTCAACCTGCCGCAGACAATTGACGTACTTCAGTCAATGGAAGTGGGAATCAATGAAAATCCCGCCGAGACATGGGATGTCGTGTTGACCGCAGTGGTCCCCACGATGGCCGATGTGGAAGTATATGCAAAACATCCCGCCCACGTCGCTGCCGCCGGTCTGCTTGCCGGGCACAAAGAGGCGCGAGCCTGCGTGGATTACGAGTTTTAATCGCGTCTTTTTTGAAAAACAGAAGTCTCGGAAACCGCAAATTAGCGCGGTTTCCGAGACTTTGTGTTATAAGGGTGTTTTTAGATACCTCCTCGGCATCTACTGCATAGTTTCAATTTGAAGATTTTTTCTTGGCAGGCTTACGTTTATAGCGGTTGAGCGCGTCGTTGATTATCCATTGAATCTGACCATTGACCGAGCGAAATTCCTGTTCGGCCCATCGCTCCACCATTTCCATGGTTTCAGGGTCAAGCCTCAACAAAAAACCTTTACTTGGTGCTTTGGCCGCCATGATTACTGATATAATGTCCCGGTGTTCAACACTGGCTGAGCGGGCTCGTCGGCACACAATACGACGAGAAGATTGCTCACCATCGCAGCCTTTCTTTCCTCGTCGAGTTCCACAATCTGCTCCTCGCTCAACTGGTCAAGCGCCATCTTCACCATCGAGACCGCACCCTCGACAATCTTTTCACGCGCAGCGATTATGGCCGATGCCTGCTGACGGCGCAACATGACAGCGGCAATCTCGGGAGCATAGGCGAGATAGTTGAGACGGGCCTCCACGACTTCGATACCGGCCATCGCGAGACGCTCGTTGATTTTGTGTTCTAGCAAGTCGTTTATCTCGTCACCACCGCCGCGCAAAGTGATTTCTTCCGCTGCGTTATCGGTCTCGTCGTAGGCAAACTGACCGGTGACCTCGCGCAGCGCAGCGTCGCTCTGTATGCGCACAAATTCTTCAAGCGCCGATCTGCGCGATGAATGCTCGGTCGCATTTGTACCGCTTACCACTACAGGGGTGTCGGGGGTGTCAACGTCAAAAACAGCGCGATAGGTATCTTTTACCTTCCACACGAGCACCATGCCGATAAGCACCGGATTGCCTATCTTGTCATTGACCTTGATAGGCTCGATGTCCATGTTGCGGATGCGTAACGACATTTTTTTGCGTGACATGAACGGGTTGCACCAATAAAAACCTGTCTTATGAAACGTTCCGCGATATTCTCCAAAAAAAATCATCACTCGCGACTGGTTTGGCTGCTGGACAAAGAATCCGCCCCACAGTATGCACCACAATAGTCCGAGAATGACCGACACCGGGACAGTAATGACCAAAACATCTAAAAACAAGATGTTTACAACAGCTATCAAGGCTGGAATCAAAATACACTGGACGGCCAGCAGGCCGAAACCGTTGGCACACATCCCTCTGAAAGAATACTCTTTATTCTCCATAATTCGATGATATTAATTTGATATTATTTTAACATTGCAAATATATCTATAATTTTCATTATTTGCAAGTGCCGATAATCATTTTTATCTGTTGGATTGTTAAAGTAAATATATCTAATTCTATTACAAAATGAATCGGACGTTTCTAACTATTTTATTCTCCCTCTCGCTTGCAATCTTTTCGGCATGTAGCGACGATGATAAAGCACCGTGGCAAGAACTCCCGACCGGCCCTATCACCGGAACTGATGCGATGCTCACATTCAACGGTGACCGTTCCTATGGCACGCTGACAGTCGATGCCCATGATGCCCAAAGCGGCACCATAACATTGAGCAATGTCATTCCCGGCTATCCAGAAATCATCGTGGATGTCGAGCTGGACGAGCAACCCGACGGAAGTTTTACATTAAAAGGCACGAAAAATCTAAACACGCCACCCGCAATGCTCCCCGACTCGCGTGCCGACGCTCCGTCATCAATTTACACCCTCACAGCCGAGGGAACCGTATCGCCCGACGGTAAAGCTGCAGTTGCCGTAACATCGGCGCTGACAACCAAAGCCGAAGGAAGACTTGCAGGCACATGGGTACCGGGACGACTTCTGCCCCTCGCACCCGAAGCAATGCCTGAGGCACCGGTTGTGGTCAGCTTTACAGGGATGGAAAGTTCTCCCGAAACGGCAAAAATCGGCCCGACATTGAGCCTCATTCTTGGCAACTTGGTCTATCAGACAATCAAGTCGGTGTCATTCAACCCCGACGGCAACGTCACAGCAACATTCACCCGCGAGGCAGATTTTCTGAAAATGATGTCGGAAGGCATTGACAAAACCACCGGCACATATAGTCCGGTTGCCGGGACATGGGAAACTTCAGGCAAAAACCTGATGTTTTGGTATTGCGCCGGAGACATGCTCATGCTTACGCCCTACGTCCCAAACATTCTTGACCAAATCATGATTGACAATGGCCGGGACCCCAATGAAAACGACGGAGCAATGGCCGAGATAGAAAAAATCATTATCGGGAAACTGACCGCAGCCGGAGTTGACACCGACGCCCTGATAACCCTTTTTGCCAAAATAAACAAAACCGGGTTTCCGATTATGGTAGCGGAAAATCCGAGCGGCATAAGCCTCGTATTGACAAAAAAGATGCTTGACCCGATTGTCAAACCACTCCTGCCCGCCCTTCCGGCCCTTGACGCCAAACTCGATGCAATGATTGCCGCCAATCCCGACGACAAGACACTCGCGATGATAACCCAAGAACTGTTTCCTCAATTAAACATCGAGCATATTTCTGATTTAGCCGGATTATGGAACAACGCAGATGACATAACTATAACATTAAACCTTATTGCAACCTCGCCCAAACAGATATAATTGGCCTCCGCAACACCCTCTCCCACCCTTTCGGCCGCACTGCACCCACAAAGCAATGCGGCCGTTTTTGTCATCTCTGACACCACACACCAATTACGCCACAAAATTAGCCAAAAAATCTCCACAAACAAACACGCTGAATAGCAGCAAGTTAACAAATAAGTTAAAAAATTAACGCAAAAAAGTTTCCAAAATATTTGGAACATTCAAAAAAAGTGCCTAACTTTGCATCGCTTTTAAGGAAAAGCCGATTCGCTAGCTCAGCTGGTAGAGCACAACACTTTTAATGTTGGGGTCCTGGGTTCGAGCCCCAGGCGGATCACAAGGAAGTAC
>CAMWRO010000034.1 GCA_947176615.1 uncultured Porphyromonadaceae bacterium | reverse complement strand
AACTGAAAGATGCTACCACTTTGGGTTAACATTTGTTATTA
Source organism: uncultured Porphyromonadaceae bacterium (assembly GCA_947176615.1). GTDB lineage: Bacteria > Bacteroidota > Bacteroidia > Bacteroidales > Muribaculaceae > Duncaniella. The sequence continues at coordinate 15,913 of CAMWRO010000034.1, read as the reverse complement.
AACAACCTCTTATTTTAAAATCCATTCACAACTGTCGGCCACGCGCTTGCCTGTGGCGGTACCGATTACTTCAATCTTGTTTTTGCCGGGACGCAGCGTGACCTTGTCCCACTTGGCGATACCTCCGTCGGGCGTGATTGCCGACACAGTCTTGCCGTTGACGCGCAGCTCGACCTTGTCGCAGTTGCTGTAAACTTTCACCTGCGTGTCGGCATTCTCGCGGACAATGTGTCGGCGCGAGGTGATATAGGCCATCGGCTCCTCGCTCCACTGTGCCTTGTAGAAGTAGAAGGCATCCTTGGGAGTCTTGCGGTCGTAGGTGACGAGTCCCTTGTCGTTGGTGCCGCGGGTGTCACCCTCGTTGCGCCACGCGCTTGCGAAGTCAAACATGTTCCACACCCACGTCGCCCAGACATAGGGGCGCTTTGCCAGTTCGCCGTAGTTGCCCTCGTGGACGGTGGCCTGCCATTCTTCGGGGTGGTAATGACCGTCGGTCTTGGGTGCCGATTTTATGTACTGGTCGTGGTCGTGGATGCTCGCTCCGGCACCATACTCGCTGATTGCCACCCCTTTGCCCTTGTTTTTCCAGTCGGTCGACGGTCCCATTGCGGCGGGTTCGGCCCAGTACCATCCGGGATAGTTGTTGTAGGCGAGATAGTCGGGAATCCAGTTTTCGGGAAGGTCATCCTTGTTGGTCGCGCCGACGGTGGGACGCGAGGGGTCTTCGGCATGGGCGAGGTCGTTCAGCTCGGCAACGATATTGTCAGGTTTCACCGCGCCGGAGTTGCCGAAACCAATCTCGTTGAAAAGGCTCCAGATGAAAATCGAGGGGTGGTTGTAGTTCTGACGGATAAGCTCGGTCAGCTGTGTCTTGAGATTGTCGGCAAACTCGGGCGAGTCAGTCCCGTGGCCCACAAAGGGGATTTCGGCCCACACGAGCATACCGTTGTCGTCACACAGGCTGTAGAACTGCTCAGAGTGGGGATAGTGGGCGAGACGGATTGTGTTGGCCCCGATTTCCTTGATGAGAGCCATGTCCTCCTCATGGTCGGCCTGAGATATGGCCCATCCTTTTCCGGGGCGGTCCTGATGGCGGTTCACGCCCGCGAGACGGTAGGGTTGTCCGTTGAAAAAGAACCCTTTCTCGGGGTCGATGGAGAAATATCGCAAGCCGATGCGCTGTGACAGCGTGTCGACAACCTCTTTCCCGTCAAGCAGCTCGTGAAACACGGTGTATCTGTTTTCGGGTGATTTTTTGCTCCACAGGGCGGGTTGTTTTATCTCGAAGTCGCCTGATACCTCGACCTTCCCGTCGGTGCCTTTTCCGCATCGGGCCGAGCGCGACGCGACAACGTTGCCGTCAGGGCCGGTGATGGTCGTGCGCAGCGACAGCTTGTTTTTGCTTTTCAAGGCGTTTCCGTCGAGTTTTGTCACGATGTGGAGCTTGGCGAGGTTGTCGCTGACCTCCTTTTGCGTGATATAGGTGCCCGGCGACGCGTAGTCGAGCGGCGTGATGCATGTCGACGGGAGCCACATCAGTTTGGCCGGGCGGTAGATACCGCCGAAGATGGTGAAATCCCCTTCGAGCGGGGCGATATTGTCATCATGGGCATTGGTCGCCTCGACGATTATGCTGTTGTCTCCCTCGTGCAAGAGGTCGGTCACTTCAAGGCAGAAGGCATTGAAAGCACCCTTGTGGTTGCCGACATGGGTTCCGTTGACAGTCACGTCGGCCTCTTGGCTGACGGCCTCGAAACGCAGAAAGCCTCTTTTCCCGGTCGGGACAGAGTCAAGGTGCAGGGTGTATTCATACCGGGCCCCGCCGCGATAATAGTCGGGAGTGGTGCCGTCGGCCGCGTTCCATGAATGGGGAATGGTGACGAGTTCCCACTGACGCTGTTGTCCGTCAGCCGGATTTTTGGAAAACATCCACTCGCCGTCGAGTGGCACATTGTCGCGCAAGGCGGCAGAGCCGGTCATTGACACGGCGGCTGTAAGCAGGAGTGCAAGGATGGATTTTGACATGGTTTAGAGTGTTTTGTGATTTGTATGCAAAAATAGAAATAATACATCTTATTAAATAAGAAGGAAGGGTTCAAAATTTGTCAAATTCGTGTCAAAACTTCCATAATCACTGATTTTTACCTCGATTGAGACCTCCGTGCTATTTTTTGAAAAGACTGTTACGATACTTATTTGTATTTTTGCGGTGAGAAACAGAAGTAACCACTGCAACCCCATGAAAAGACTCCTTGCAATACTGGCCTGTGTCCTGTGTCTCGGCAATGCCGTGGCGCAGAATGCCCCTTTCCGTCACTACTTCAGGTGCTACACTAAAAAGGACGGTCTCTCTCAGACCGATGTCAAGGCTATCCTTCAGGACAGCTACGGATTTATGTGGTTCGGCACCCGCAACAAGCTCAACCGTTATGACGGCAACACCATCCGTGTCTTTGACTGCGTCGATTCCGAGAGCGGGATGCGCGACAACAACGTGTCATCGCTTTATGAAGACTCGTCGCGCCGCCTGTGGATCGGGACTGACAACGGCGTGTTCATCTTCGATCCCGTCACGGAGGTTTTCGATTATATCGATGATGCGGCCGCTGACGGCGTCAGGATGACCGACTGGGTGTCGGCGATAAAAAGCGACTCGGCAGGCAATGTGTGGATTGTGCTTCCCAATCAGGGCCTTTTCCGCCGTGACCCGGCGGGAAAGCTGTGGCATTACACTTTCGGTAATCCCGATGTGCCTGACCACGGCAGTCCGCAGTGTCTCTGCATCGACTCGGGGAGCCGTGTGTGGATCGGCACAAACGGCCTCGGCGTCTATCTCTACGATGCCAATGCCGACCGTTTCTCGCAGTATCTCGGCGACAGTGCCGGCTCTACCCTCGAAGGGGAGAACATATACAAGATGTGTGACTACGGCGAGGACCTCGTCATAGGGATACACGAAGGGAAGCTGCGCCGTCTCAACAAGCGCCGCAACGTCGTGTCGGATTTCAACGTCCCCGAGGTGCATTACAAGATTATACGCGATGTCGCCGCGATGGACAACGAGCTGTGGGTCGCCACTCAGGCGGGGGCCTACATCATCAATGAGAGCGAGGGCACGGTCGAGCACATCTACAACGACCCGATGTGTAACTACTCTCTTTCCGACAATCAGATCAGCTATATCTACCGCGACAAGGAAAACGGTATATGGCTCGGGACCAACATGGGCGGTGTAAATTATCTCCCCCGCTACGGCATGGAGTTTATACGCCACGTCCCCATGAGCCGCGATTTCTCCATCAGCAGCAAGCGCATCCGCGAGATGGTTCAGGACAGCCACGGCAATGTGTGGATCGGGACCGAGGACAAGGGGGTCAACATCTATGACCCCGACACGGGACTCTGCCGCCGTCTCGGGAAAGATACCGGCAGCCATCCGGCCAGTGACAGGACGATGGCTTTGCTTGCGATGAACGACGATGTGTGGGTGGGGTATTTCAAGGACGGACTGGATGTCACCTCGGGTAACGGCCGCAATATCAGCCATTATACCGAAGACCGTCTCAGCCTGAGCGAGGGGAGCATATATGCCCTGTGCCGTGACCGCAGCGGAAACGTGTGGCTCGGCAACGGGTGGGGCGTCTATCTCTGCGACCCTGTCACGATGAGGATGGAGCACAAGCCTGAATTCGGCATGAACTACATCTTTGACATCTTGGAATCGTCTGACGGCAAAATCTGGGTCGCCACGATGGGTAGCGGAGTGTTCCGTTATGACCCGGCGACAGGGGCGATTAACCATTTTGAACATGACGAGAACGATTCTTCCACTCTCAGTTCCAACTCGGTCAGCGGGATTTTTGAATCCTCACAGGGTGAAATCTGGTTCTCGACCGACCGCGGGGGCATATGCTGGTACAATGCTGCGGAAAACAATTTTACAACCGTCTCGGTCGCCCAAGGTCTTCCCGATGACACGGCCTACAAAATCCTTGAAGATAAAAATCATAATCTTTGGTTTGGTACAAACAATGGATTGGTGCAATTTACCCCCCCCGATTTAAAAATCAAAACCTTCACGACTAAGGATGGTCTGCCGTCCAATCAGTTCAACTACAAGTCGGCCCTCGTCGGGTCTGACGGAACTTTCTATTTCGGCAGCAGCGAGGGACTTGTATCGTTTGACCCCTACCATCATCTGAGCAACACCTACGTTCCACCTGTCTATATAACCAAGCTCGTCATTGACGGCACAGAGAAATATGTGGTCGAGGATGCCGGCGGAGACAGTTGCAGCGTGTCGTCGGTCAGAAAAATCAAGCTGCCCTATGACCGCAACAGCGTCGGGATACACTTTGCCACGCTCAGTTTCACCGAGCCGTCGGCCAACAGGTATGCCTACAAGATGCAGAACATCGACGAGGACTGGAACTATACAACTGACAATCATGGCGTTTCCTACGCCAATCTCGCCCCCGGCTCCTATACCTTCCTTGTCAAAGGCTCCAACAACGACGGTCTGTGGCAGGAATCTCCCGCCATGTTGCAGATTGAGATTCTGCCCCCGTGGTGGCGCACGATATGGGCCTACCTGCTTTATGCCGTGCTGATTATCGTGGCGCTGTCCATTCTGATCAAGTGGATTAAGCGCAGCGACCTCAACAAGGCCCGCCAGCAGCAGAAACTTTTCGAGATAGAGAAGGAGAAGGAGCTGTATCGCTCCAAAATCGACTTCTTCACACAGGTCGCCCACGAAATCCGCACCCCTCTGACTCTCATAAACGGCCCGCTGGAGTCGATGCTGGAAATGGATATCCCCGACAAGGACATCCGCAGCAATCTGAAGATAATGAGCCGCAACACATCCGAGTTGCTGACACTGATAAACCAGCTGCTCGATTTCCGCAAAATTGACAACAACCGCATGGCCCTGACATTCACTACCATCGATGTTCAGGAGTCGCTCAACGACGTGTTCCAGCGTTTCAAGTCAATGGCATTGTCCGAAGGGCGGCGCATCGAGCTGACTCTCAGCGACGAGCCTGCCTATATCTCGGGCGACCGCAATGCGGTTGTCAAGATTTTCAACAATCTGTTTTCCAACGCTATCAAGTATTCGGCCTATGATATTTCGGTAAAAGTGGCTGTCGAGGGCGATGCGGTGAAAATCGTGTTCCTCAACGATGGCCCCCAGATTCCCGCCGAGCTGGGCGAGATGGTTTTCGAGCCGTTCTATCAGATGAAACGCAACGCCAACGAGCATGCAAGTTCCGGAATAGGTCTCTCGCTGTCACGCTCACTCGCCAAGATGATGAACGGGTCGCTTGAGTTCTCCCAGTCGGGACAGCTCAACTGCTTTACTGTCACCCTGCCCATCCTTCGCGACGAACTGCCGCCCGCTATCCGTGCCGTCGACGACAATACCGCCGAGGGAGAGGAGGAAGTCACCGAAGTCGATGCCGCCGAGACAATACTTATTGTCGAGGACAACCGAGAGTTGCGCAAGTTCCTCGTCGACAAGCTGTGTCACCGCTTCTCGATCGAGGAGGCATCCAACGGCGTCGAGGCGCTCGAACTTCTCGCCTCCCGTCACGTCGACCTCATTATCTCCGATATAATGATGCCCGAGATGAACGGTCTCGACCTGTGCAAGGAAGTGAAATCCAATATAGAGTACAGTCACATCCCGGTGTTGCTGCTCACGGCCAAAAACGACCTCGACAGCAAGGTCAAAGGTCTCAAAATCGGCGCCGAGGCTTATATCGAGAAACCATTCTCGTTCAAGTATCTCCTCGCGCAGATTACCTCTATTTTTGAAAACCGCCGCCGCGAGAAAGAGGCATTCCGCCGCAAGCCGCTCATGTTCAGCCGTCAGGCCGGAATGAACAAAGCCGACGAGGACCTTCTCGCACGCATCGTTTCCATCGTCGAGGAAAATCTGACCGACCCCAATTTCGGTGTCGAGCTGCTTTCCGAGCAGACCAACATGTCCCGCTCAAGTCTCCACCGCAAGATAAAGGCTCTTTCAGGCTCGTCGCCCACCGATTTCATCCGTCTCATAAAACTCAAAAAGGCGGTCGAGTTCATTTCGTCGGGCGAATACCGCGTAGGCGAGGTCTGCTACCTCGTCGGGATGAGTTCTCCGTCCTATTTTATCAAGCAGTTCCAGAAACAGTTTGGAATGACCCCCAAGGAATTTGAATTCCAGTGCCGTGCCGCCGATGAAAACACCAAGAAGGGAAAAGCGGCAAAAAAAGATGAAAATAAAAAAGAAAACTAAACAGAACAGATAATTATGAATATAAAGAAAGAGATTTGCCGATTGATACTATTGGGAATTACCGTGCTTGCCCTTCCCGCATCGGGTACTGAAAGGGTACAGGCCGGTGTGTGGAACGATACCGACGGAAATCCCATAAACGCCCACGGCGGCGGAATCCTTGAACACGACGGGGTTTATTACTGGTATGGCGAGCGCAAGGGTGACCACACCTACCGTTCTCCCGGCGTGGGGTGGGAATGTTACCGCACCGAGGCCGGAGGCGTGTCGTGCTACTCGTCGCGCGATTTGAAAAACTGGAAGTTTGAGGGTGTGGCGCTGAAACCTGATACCGCCGACCATACCTCTGACATTCATCCCACGATGGTAATCGAGCGTCCCAAGGTCGTCTACAATGACAAGACACGCAAATTTGTCATGTGGATGCACATCGACAATCACTCCTATAGCGCGGCGCGGGCCGGTGTCGCGGTGAGCGACAGCCCCACCGGGCCCTTCACCTACATCCGCTCCGAGCGTCCCAACAATTCCGAGAGCCGTGACATGACTGTCTTCAAGGATGATGACGGCAAGGCTTACCACATCTATTCCTCTGAAGGAAACTCCACGCTGCACATCAGCCTCCTTTCCGACGATTATCTCTCCCAGTCGGGCAGTTTCTGCCGCAATTTCCCCAACCGCTTCCGCGAGGCTCCCGCTATTTTCAAGAAGGACGGAAAATATTACATGGTGACTTCAGGTTGCTCGGGATGGTCGCCCAACGAGGCTGAATGGGCGGTCTCTACCACCATCATGGGCCCGTGGACTCCGATGGACAACCCCTGTCGCGGAAAGGATGCCGACAAGACATTCTACGGGCAGAGTACTTTTATACTTCCTGTCGGCAAAGGCTCTGACCGGTCGTTTATAATCATGTTTGACAAGTGGAAAAAGGATGACCTTGTCGATTCCCGCTATATATGGCTCCCCATCCGGTTCAACGGTGACACTCTGACTATTCCGTGGACCGACACTGTCGACCTCACCGGTTCCGCAACCGATTTTGCGGCTGAATAACTCACGAAAAATTTTTTCTGAACAATGAAAAAGACCTTATATACTGCCATGATGCTCACGGCCGTCGCTGCCGGGACCTCGGCCGCGCAGACGGCTGTCACTGACAATGTGAAATTTACCAAGGTGGCGAAACCTGTTCCCGCGCAGACTGCCCGCGGCGACCGGCCTGCCGGGTCGTTCTACCACACTCAGTTCACCGGTGTCGCGTGGGGTGATTGTGACAACGACGGATTTATGGATCTGTATTACTCTGATGTCGACACCCATGTCAGCGGCTCGTCGATTCAGTCGAGCCTCTATCTCAACAGCGGCGACGGGACTTTTGCCCGCATGAATGTCGCACCGTTCCGCGCGACAGCTTTCTCCTGCCCCGTGTGGATGGATATAAACAATGACGGTCTTCTCGACATGGTTCTCGTCGGTATTGCCGACTATGGCTACGGCTGGGACAATGACAAGACTCGCCTTGACAGGATTGTCGCGCGTGTATATATTAATAAAGGTATAGGTGCCGACGGCAAGATTGTTTTTGAGGAGATGGCCGAGAACGGCCTGCGTCCTCTTTTCAACGGCCGCAACGGCGGCAAGGGTCACAACTGGGTTTCGGCCGGAGACTATGACAACGACGGTTATGTCGACTTGGTCATGACCGGATTTGACGAGGCTGCCCGCATGGTCAGCGACGAGCCCGAGGAGGCTGTGCGCGCCGTCTACCTCTACCGCAACATCGGCGGTGAGCGGTTTGAACTTCAGGAGTCGCCTCTCGGGGATGCGCCTTTCCACGGCCTGACCGACGGCAGCGTGGAGTTCTGTGATCTCGACGGCGACGGACTGCTCGACCTGTTGTCGACAGGCTACGGCTCGACACGCGCGTCCGAGACCCATATCTACTGGAACAACGGCGACGGTACTTTCACCGAGGACACCGCCAATAAATTTATCGACGTGACCGATGCGTCATGTACCGTATATGACCTCGACAACGACGGACTCGCCGACCTCGTGATGCCCGGCAAATATTTCAACACCGGCGCGAAACATTTCAACATTTACCGCAACATGGGCGGCCGCAGGTTTGAAAAAGCCGAGTCGGCTACATTCGAGGGGATTGACGGCGCGCAGATTTCGGTGGGCGATGTCAACCACGACGGCTGGCCCGATATCCTTGTCGGCGGACACGGTGCGTCCCACGAGCACACCACATGGCTCTATGTCAACGGCGGTGACATGACTTTCAAGTCCTATGGCGCCCACTATGACGACCTTTTCGGCAAAACCGGCCATTTCAGCCGCGTCACCCACGGCGCCCAGCACCTCGTCGACTATGACAACGACGGTTTCCTTGACGCATGGCTCTCGGGATGGGCCAACGGCGGTTGCACGTCGGGTTGCCTCGCCGAGCTTTACCATAACGACAGCGCGTCGAAAGGGGCGACCGCCAATGCCGCTCCCTCAGCTCCCTCGGGACTCTCGGCCCGCGTCGACGAGGCTGCCGGGACAGTGGAACTGACATGGAATCCTGCGACCGACGATGTTACCCCGGCCTCGGCCCTCCGCTATAACGTCTATATCAAGCGCAAGGGAAGTGAGGCGGTCTCGATGACGGTTCCCGCTGACCGTGCGACAGGATTTGTAAAAGTCGCCAAGGTTTCGGGCGAGGTGCGCGGCTGTGTCTACAAGGCCCGTCTTGCCGCGTCGGGTGACTATGAGTGGGGTGTTCAGGCCATCGACAACGCCAATGCCAGCGGCGCGTTTGCAACCGGCTCGTTTACCGCTGCCCTGTCGGGAATTGACGGGGTGGAAACCGACGGTTCGGCTCTCGGCCTTGACATGATTGACGGCGTTCTCTCCTATCGCCTCGACGGTGACGGGCTGCTCGAAATATTTGCCCCCGACGGTCATGTGGCTGTTTCGCAGCCGGTCAGCGGCAACGGCTCGACGGTGCCCGCGCTTGCCTCGGGTGCCTATGTGGCCCGGCTGACCGCCGGTGGTGAAACCGTAACGCTTAAAATTGTAGTGAAATGAGATATTCCTGTCTGCTGGCCGGCGCACTGCTGTCGGCAATGCCTCTGTCGGCACAGAAAATGATTGACATGGGTGGCACTCCGTGGCGTTTCTCCAAGATAGTGCGCACCGATGCCAACCTTGCCCCCAAGTCGCTTGTCAGCGTGGGGCCCCGCAGTGTGTCGGAGCTGACCGACGGTGACAAGACCCGCGACTGGACTCCCGATGCGTCAGTCCCGCTGACCATCGACCTTCACGACCCCTGCCGACTGGAATCGGTCACGCTGCACTATGCCGGCGATGCCGTCACTTCGGCCTCGGTGGATATCGAGGGAAGTCTTGACGGAGAGACATGGATCCGGTTGAGCGACGGCGGCGTGACGCGCCCCTGTGTCGCCAACAAGACCAATGACCTTGCCGCCGTCGGGGAGACTTTCGGATATGTGGAACGCATCACCGACACCTCGCTGACTGTCGATATTGACGGCGAGTACCGCTTGCTGCGCGTGAAGTCGCCGCGGCCGTTCAGCGAGATTGTCGTGAATCCTGTCGCAGGTGACGACGGTTTCTCCCCCTCGCTGCTGTCATCATCGGGTTTCGACGACAGCGGATGGGAACAGGTGGGGATTCCCCACTGTTACAACGAGCGCGACACCTATCTCAACTCAACCAAGGGTGAATTGTGCTGGCGTGGCGAGGCTTGGTACCGCAAAAAGGTAAAAATCTCCCGCAGTGACCGCGGAAAGCAGTTGTTCCTGCGGTTCAACGGGGTAAATATAGGAATGACCCTCTATGTCAACGGTCATCCCGTCAACATGACCACCTCGGCGGTTCAGCAGCCGTCCGACGTTACCCATGTCGGCAGCTCAATCCCCTTTGCGGTCAACATCACCCCCTATGTCGAGTGGGGAAAGGAAAATCAGATTGCCGTGCGCGTCTCCAACTCCCGAGACACATTTTTCACCTATCCCGAGTTTGCCGAAAACGAAGGTTTCGGGCAGGCGATGGGGGGCATTGTCTCCCCGGTGTGGCTCTGTGCCAAGAGTGACGTGCATATTCCCTTTAACACCTATGCCCCTCACGGAAAGTGGGGGACATATTTCGGCACCGTGTCGGCCACGCCGCGTCAGGCCGTGTTGCGCTTTGTCACCCGGGTCGAGAATGCCTCGGAAAACGATAAGGAGGTGCGTCTCGTTACGGCGTTGAAGGACAAGGAGGGGAAAACTGTGTTCTCGCGCGCAGCGACCTCCCGTGTCGCCGCCGGTGAGACAGGCCGGTTTGATTTCTCGGGCCCTCTTGACAACCCGAATCTGTGGTATCCTGTCGGTTCCCCTTCGGGAGGCCCGTATCTCTATACTGTCGAAAATTCGGTCTATGTCGACGGCAAGCTGAAAGACCGCGTTGTCGAGAAGATGGGCATCCGCACCGTCACTTGGGATAAAGATTATTGCTATGTCAACGGTGAGAAGACAATCCTGCGCGGATTCGGCTACCGCAACAGCTATCCCGGCCTCGGGGCCGCTGTCCCGGTGGCGATGAGGTGGGATGATGTCAAGCGCATCGCCGACTGCGGCGGCAACACTTTCCGCGTCGGGCACCAGCCGCCGTTCTACGAGGCGGTCGAGGCTTGTGACGAGTATGGTGTCATGCTGATTCTCAACAGCGGCGACAACGAGTGGTCGTTGAAAAACGAGCCGGCCTGCACCTACAAGCAGGAATATGACCGCGATGCCGTCATTGCCTTCCGCAACCATCCGTCGGTGATAGTGTGGGAGTCCAACAACGGTCTTGCCCGCGACGGCGACCGCTATCTCCCGTCGCGCACTCTCGCCGAGGTGAAAAAACATGACTTTATCGCACCGCGCATCGTTCTTAACCGCGACGGCTATCCTCCCGAGTGGGACGAGGCCGAAAATATCGTGGTCGGCTATACCAACTGGTACTGGAAAGATGACCGCGCACCGTCGATAAACACCGAGGTCTACGGAACCAACTGGAACGGCGACCCGAGTTTCTGCATTGCCCGCGACGACTATGACAACGAAGTGAAGTTTTCGCAGTATTATGTCGATAACTATCTTGACAATCTTGACAATCGCGCCTGCGGGTGGATTGACTGGATGCTCGCCGAGACCTACGGCGAGGGATATACCATCTATCTCAACGGCCGCCGCGACCAGAAAAGCCTCGGCTCCTGTGCGATGGACGGCTCGCGCATCCCCAAGCTGAAATACCGCATCTATCGCGACGCTCTCTGGAACAGCTATGACCGCCGCCCCGGCGTGGCGTTGCAATCCCACTGGAACTACTCGGGAGTCGTCGATGTCAATGCTTGGAGCAACTGTCCCCGCGTGGAACTGTTTCTCAACGGGCGTTCACTCGGTTCAGTCACCCCCGACAGCCGCACGCGTCGTTGCGTGTGGAAGGATGTGGCTTGGGAACCGGGCACCATCGAGGCGGTCGGCCTCGATGCCGACGGCAATCCCGTGTGCCGCGAGTCGGCTGTCACTGCGGGCGACCCCTATGCCGTGGAAGTGACTGTCGAATCCAATTCTCCCACCCCCTCGGGAACCGCTTTCCCGTTGCGCGCCAATGGCAGCGACGCAGTCGTCGTCACCGCCCGTGTCGTTGACAAGGATGGCAACTGGTGTCCCCGTGCCGATAATCTGCTCCGTTTCGACGTGGACGGGGAGGGGGTCTACAAAGGCGGTTACAATTTCTATGTTACCGACGGGAAGGATATGGGTTATCACGCCCCCGGCGACCCCGAGCTTCAGGCCGAGGGTGGACTGATCCGTGCGGCCGTGCGCACCACCTTTACTCCCGGCCCCATCACCGTAACTGTAACTTCTCCCGGTCTCAAACCGGGCACGGCCACGGTGAGGTCAGTTAAAAAATAACGGATTTCAAATAACAAATTCCATTATAATGAAACGATATTTATTTTCCTTGTTTGCCGCAGGGATGGTGAGTCATGCTGGTTATGCCGAGGTAAAACTTCCGGCCTATTTCAGCGACAACATGATTGTGCAACAGAACTCCGGACTCGTTGTCTCGGGACATTCTTCCCGTCCCGGCAGCACAGTGACCGTGACCCCCGGCTGGAATAAGAAACAATATACAGCCAAGGTTAACAGTGCGGGTGAATTTTCCCTTACAGTCCCGACGCCTAAAGCCGGCGGCCCGTTCACGCTGACTGTCAGCGACGGTGACGATCTGACGCTGAACAATGTGGTTTCGGGCGAAGTGTGGCTCTGTTCCGGGCAATCCAATATGGAGATGCAGGTCAAGGGCTGGGGCAAAGTGATGAACTGGGAGCAGGAGCTTGCCGCTGCCGACCATCCCTCAATCCGCCTTCTTCAGGTAAAGCGGGTGGTGTCGACGACACCGCGCGATGCCTCGGAACTCGAAGTGACCGGCGACGGGTGGGCCGAGTGTTCCCCCGCGAGTGTCGAGAATTTCTCGGCCGTGGCCTATTTCTATGCCCGTGCGCTTGCCGACAGGCTGAAAGTGCCCGTCGGTGTAATCGATACTTCGTGGGGCGGTACTCCAGCCGAGGCTTGGACTTCGGTTCCGACTTTGCAGCATGTGGTCGACATCGACCGTCACGCCACGGAGATTGCAGCCTGTGGCGGTGACATGGAAAAACTCAAGGCCAAGCATGAGCGCGACATGAATCAGTGGATGCGGGATATGAACGCCTGTGACCCCGGCATGGACGGCGACAGGGCCGTGTGGGCCGAAGTCCCTCAACAGGGGTGGGCGACAATGGACCTTCCCGGCGCGATGGAATACAAAGGGTTGCCCGACTATGACGGCACGGTGTGGTTCCAGCGCGTTGTCGAGATTCCCGAGGCATGGGAAGGCAAGGAGCTGACTCTCAATGTCGGGAAAGTAGACGATGAGGATGTGACCTATTTCAACGGTGTCGAGGTGGGCCGAGGCGGCGGTTACTGGATTCCGCGCAGCTACAAGGTTCCCGCGTCGCTCGTAAAGGCCGGAAAGGCGCTTGTGGCGGTCAAGGTTCAGGACGAGAGCGGCACAGGCGGAATATGCGGCGATGCATCGGAACTGTCAATCGGTATGGGTGACGACCGCGTGTCGCTTGCGGGACAATGGGGTTACCACATCGGTGTGCCCCGTGCCGAGCAGCCGCGCAAACCCGAGACTCCCGCCAGTCAGAACTATCCCGGCAATCTTTACAATTCAATGATTCATCCGCTGAAAAATTTCCCCGTGCGCGGCGCGATATGGTATCAGGGAGAGTCCAATGTCGACCGTTGGGAACAGTACACCCCGCTTTTCCAAGCCATGATCAACAACTGGCGCGACGATTGGGGCAAGGATATGCCGTTCTATTTTGTGCAGCTTGCCAACTTCCTTGAACGCCACGACGTGCAGCCCGGCTCGACTTGGGCACATCTGCGCGAGGCTCAGGCCAATGCGCTTCAGCTCGACAACACCGGCATGGCTGTCGCAATCGACATAGGCGAGGCATATGATATACATCCCAAGAACAAGCAGGAGGTGGGCGCCCGTCTCGCCCGTGCTGCTCTTGCCGGCACCTACGGAAAAGGAACCTGTGCCGCACCACGTTTCGAGTCGATGAAGGTCAAGGGCGACAAGGCTGTCATCACGATGGACCGTCCCGTGACTGTCAAGGGCGACAAGCCGACCGGATTTGTCGTGTGTGGTGCCGACATGCAGTTCCATCCCGCCGATGTCACCGTTGAGAAGAATGTCATCACCGTTACCGCCCCCGGAGTGAAACATCCCGTGGCCGTGCGCTACGGTTGGGCCGACAATCCCGCATGCAATCTCTATGGTTCCGACGGGCTCCCCGTAGCTCCTTTCCGCACCGATTGCTACCGTTGAGCGATTTTTTATCGGGGTTGACACGAGAAAGCAATTTATTGAACCCATTGTGTTATGCGCGTGGATTGAATGTTTCATAAATTTGCGATTGTCAATCCCGATTAATCAACTATTTATTATAAACAACCAAAAACATTATCATGAAAAAGTTTTATACTCTTTTTATGGGTCTTGCGGCACTATCGTGTGCCGGTAGCGCATCCGCTCAGGATCTGCGTATAGAGACTAACGCGTCCAACCCCGACATCGAGATTATCGAGCAGGGTAAGTTTGACATTCTCAACAGCCTTGTTTCCAATACCGGCGGCGATACCAAAATCTGTCTCGGCGAAGTTGATTTTGGCGACGGTGACGTATATAAGGCAGCAAGTATCGACTTTGCCAACGGATGGGGTACTGACGGCTGGGCAATCCTTCATGCCGGTGCCGACTTTGAAAGCTCGATGCCCTTTACCGAAATCCCGCTTAACGAGTACAAAAGCTATTATATACCCCGCCGTTTTGGCGCCAACATGGGTTTTAACGTCAACGGCGGTGTCAGCGAAGGCATCATAATGGGTGATACCGGAGGTCTTCAGTACACCAAACCCACGGGCAAGCAGAAAGTATACCTTACATTCTTCGGCGGTAACGGCAATATCTTTGCCATCAACTTCTACAAGAACGAGTTTACCGAGGAAGATTTCATCAATGACGAGGACGGCGATTGGGGCGGCGACCCCGGCATCCGTCTCCGCTGGCCCAGCGAAGACCCCCGTTATGCCGACAAGCGTGTCACCGTTTCGGTCTATGACTCGACTCCCGCGGTTCCCGTCGGCGAAGGCACCGATTTCCCCGAGGCCAGAATTGACGAGCAGACCAACGACGAAGGCATTGTGACCGGCAACAAAGGCTGGGGATGGACCGGCGCCGGTTTCATGGTCGACTATGGCACTGTTGATTTCGGCGACAACCGTTTCCAGCAGATGATGGTCGAGGTGAACCACTACAATCAGAATCTCACCGACTATCTTGAAATCTATATTGACGAAGTGAACGAAGCCAACATGATCGGCAATATCTGGGTGGGACGCGAGCTCCGCGACATGCTTTATCCTCTTGCCCTCGAAATCAAGCCTGTCAGCGGAAGCCACAAGGTCCTTGTAAAATGGATTGGCGGCGGCATCAATGTGCGCGACATCGCTTTCTACGAGGGTCATCCTTGGACTCCTGCCAATGAGTGCGGTGCAAAACTCGTCGACCAGACTCCCTATGAGGCAGATGGTGTGTTCCACTTCGGATTTGAAGGACTTAACGACGGTGTAGGCGGTCCGTGGATTGCCGAAATCAAGGCCAAAGGCCGTTGGGAAGGTAAGGGTAACGCCGGTTACACTGAAAACGGTACCGTGATGTCGTTCTATTCTGAGCTTGGTGAGCCTCTTTTCACCGAAGACATCTTCAAGACAATCGTCATCAACCATGCCTCGGAGCCTGCTGCCGTAGGTCTCAGCGATGAGTGCTACTTCGCCTTCTATACTGACCTTGACCCCGAAATGATATATGTCGAAGAAGACTGGAAGTCCAATCTCGACATGATTCTCGAAGGAAAAGAGCCTGTAGCCATCGTTCCGATGCAGGGTACGCTCTCTTGGAACACCATCAAGCACACCCGTGGCAATGTCACCGGTAGCCTTGCAGGTTGCAATGAACTGTTCATGG